>JBFGTT010000051.1:0-11309 GCA_041565995.1 Rhodothermales bacterium | reverse complement strand
GCCCGCGCCCTCGACGACTGGACGACGATGCGCCTGGAGGACGAAGCGCTACGGCGGCTGGGGAGACGTGAGGAGGGATGAAGGGGTGGACGTACGGACGCGTCGAAGAAACGACGAGTCGAGCAGGGTCTTCGTCCTTTCGTCGGCTCGTCACTCCTTGGGGACGACCTGGCCGTTGGGCAGGATGCGTTCGTTCGGCGCCGGCGGCTTCGTCGGGAAGCGGCTGATGGGAACGTTCTCGTCCCATCCCTCCGGGACGTAGTGTGTATGATCCCCGTGCGAGATTTCATAGTACCCGGTCTCGCCGACCGGGGAGAGCACCCGGCGCATCACGAAGACGAAGAAAATGAGGACGAGGATCAGCAGGATCCAGCGTAGACGTTTGCGCATTCTGCCAGTATCTTCAACGGGACGACGCGTTAGCAGGTGTACCTTGCAGCGGGATTCCTACTCCCCCGACACCCCATGCTGTTCCGTGCCCACCATGCTTTTCCGACGCGGCCTCCCGCCTGCTGCGGCGCGCGCCTGCTGCGCACGCTGGCGAGCCTGACGCTGCTGCTGGCCCTCGCCCCGGCGGCGCAGGCGCAGTGGGCCTCGGTGCGCGGGCGCGTCACCGACGCCGCCGACGACCAGCCGCTGCCCGGCGCCGCCGTCGTGCTCACCAGCCTGGACGACGGACGCCGGATGGGCACCGCCGCCGACGGCAACGGCTACTTCGTCCTGGGCCGCATCGCCCCCGGCGCCTACCGCCTCGACGCCTCCTTCGTAGGCTACCTGAGCCAGACGGACACGCTGGCGTTCGACTTCAACGACCGCCGGACGCTCGAACTGCGCCTGCCCGCCGACGAGGCCGAACTGGGCGAGGTGGTGGTGGAGTCCGAGCGGCAGGCCGGGGGCAGCCCCGGCGGCGCCGGCTTCGCCTCGATCCGGCCCTCGGCGCTGGCGCGCATTCCAAGCCCCGGCGCCTCGGCGGACCTGGCCGGCTATCTCCAGACGCTGCCGGGCGTCGCCGCCGCCGGCGACCGGGGCGGGCAACTCTTCGTGCGCGGCGGCACCCCCACGCAAAACCTCGTCCTGCTCGACGGCATGCCCGTCTTCCAGCCCTTCCACATCGTCGGCTTCTACTCTGCTTTTCCTGCCGACCTGGTGGCTTACGCCGACGTGCACACGGGCGGCTTCGGGGCGCGCTACGGGGGCCGCCTCTCGTCGGTCATCGACGTGGCCACACGCAACGGCAACAAGCAGCGCGTGGCGGGGGCGGCCTCGCTGGCGCCGTTCCTGGGGTCGGTGCGCCTGGAGATCCCGGTCGTGCCCGAGCGCGTCTCCGTCCTGGGATCGGTGCGCGAGTCGGTGATCGAGCGCGTGGCGCCGGACGTGCTGGGCCGGCGCCTGCCCTACCGCTTCGGCGACCGTTTTCTGAAGCTGCACGCCTTCCTCAACCGCACCAGCAGCCTCTCGCTGACGACGCTGCGCACCTTCGACGCGGGCGACGTGGCCGACACCGAAGGCCGCCCCAGCCAGATCCGATGGCGCAACGAAGCCTACGGCGGCCACTACATCTACCTGCCCGAAGAGTACCCGGTGATGACCCGCCTGGCGATTTTCGTGACGCGCATGGAGAGCCGCTACAAGCCCTTCGGCGCCCGGCAGCGCGATGCCTCGGCCCGCAGCATCGGCGGCGAGGTGGGCTTCACCTACTACCTGGGCGGCACCGTGGTGCGCTTCGGCCTCTTCGGGCAGAGCCACCGGCTCTCGTTCGCGCTGGCGCAGGCACCGGGACGCAAGTTTCGGCAAATCGACGAGTTTCTGACCGAAGGCGGCCTCTACTTCGACACGAGCACGGATTTCGGCGAGCGCTTCCACGTCGAACCCGGCCTGCGGCTGCACTCGTTTCCGAGCCGCTCGGAGGTCAAGCTGGAGCCGCGCCTGCGGGGGTCCTGGCGGCCCGGCGGGCGCACCGGCGCGCACGTCTTCAGCGCAGCCTGGGGCCTGTATCACCAGGAAGTGGTGGGCCTCTACAACACCCGCGACGTGACGGACGCCTTCGTCTCCTGGGCCGCCTCGCCGCAAAACCACGACGTGCCCCGCGCCATGCACGTGCTGGGCGGCTGGCAGGGGCAGCTGCGGGCCGGGCTGACGCTGGGCGCCGAAGTCTATTTCAAAGACCTGGCGCACATGGCCTTCGCCGAGTACGACGACGAACTCGACACCGGCATCACGGTGGAGGAGGTGCGAGGCGCAGCCTACGGGCTGGATCTGAAGTTGGAGGTGGCGCGCCCCTCGTTCTACGGTGCCGTCAACTACAGCCTGGCGCGGGTACGCTACGAACGGCAGCACGTGCGCGAGGTGCCGGTCTTCGTCGAAGGCCCTGACGGCCCGGTGCCCACGCTGACGACGCGCCGAACCGTGACGGTAGAGGGCTTCCCGCCGCCGCACGACCGCCGCCACCAGGTCGTGGCGCTCGTGCAGGTGAGCCGGGGGCCGTACGCGCTGAGCCTGCGCTGGCACTTCGGCTCGGGGCTGCCCTTCACGCGGGCGGAGGGCTTCTACGACGCCCTGACGGTGCGCCAGGCCGACGCAGGCTTCCGGACGCAGCCCGGCCGGCCCGTGCTGGTGCCCGCCGCCGACCTCTACGACGCCCGCCTGCCGGCCTACCACCGCCTCGACGTGTCGCTGGAGCGGCGCTTTCGCACGCGCTGGCTCACGGCGACGCTGCAAGCCGGCCTCATTAACGCCTACGACCGTCCCAACCTGTTCAACTACGACCTGTTCGCCGACCGCCGCGTCAACCAGCTCCCGCTGATTCCTTCGCTGGGGCTGAACGTGGAGGTCAACTAGGCCGAGCGGCAGCGCCTTCCCGACGCGCCCAAGAACCCGGTGCCCGCATCCATGCGAACTCTGCTTCCCCTCCCCATCCGCGTGGCCATCCTGCTGTTGCCGGCGCTGATGCTGGGCGCCTGCGACGCCGCGTTCGATCCGGTGACGGAGAGCGAGACCGCGTTTTTTGCCGTCTACGGCTTCCTCGACACCGCCGCCGACACGCAGTTCGTACGCGTAAGCCCGTTGCGCCCGCTGCTCGAAGCCGCCGCCGATCCGCCCGTGCCACGCGTCTCGACCACGCTGCTGGAAACCGGCGAACGGGTGGCCTGGCAGGACTCGCTCGTCCGCCTCGACGACGGCGCGGCGGGGCTGCTCTTCTTTGCCCGTTTCCGCGCGCATCCGGGCAGCCGCTACCGCCTGGAGGTGCGCCGCGCCGACGACGGGCTGACGCAGGCCGTCACGCGGGTGCCACCGTCGCCCACGCTGCGTACCGGCGTCGTCACTCGCGCGCCCACCGGCGATTTCGTGCAGGAGGTGACCTGGACGGGCCTGACGCGCCGGCCCGCCGACGCCACGCTGCGCTACCACCTGGTCCGGCCCGGCGCCGCCGAGGCGGAGGTCGTCACGTTCACCTTCAACGAAACCGGCATGCCCGCGCCCGACGGCTGGACGTTTACGGTCAACCTCTCGCAGGACCGCTTTGCGATCCTGAACCTGCTCGACCGCCCGCCGCTCGACACCACCATCGCCCTGCTCGGCCTCGACATGGAGATCCGGGAACGCAGCGAGGAATGGCTGCGGCCCGACGCCCCGCTCAACATCCTCAACGGCTTCGGCTTCTTCGGCGCCGTGGCGACGTTTTCGCGGGGGTGGACGCTCGATTCGACGGCGACGGTGCAGGTGGGCTTTGCGCTCCCGCCCCCGTAACCGGAAAGTGATTGTTTTCCCCCCTTTCATCCCGCGCGCTTCGTCCGTAACATTACGCCTGCTCGTCGAACCTGCCGCCCGTTCCATCGAAGACCATCTGCCTATGCCGCGTGCGACGTTTTTTCGGAGGGCCTGGCTGGCCGGAGCCGTCCTGGGGTTGATGGCCTACGCGGCGCCGGCTTGGGGGCAAAGCGCGACGTTGCGCGGGTTCATCAAAGACGCGGCCGACGGGCAGCCGCTGCTGGGCGTCAACGTGGCGCTCACCGGCGGGGGCGAACTCTACGGCAACGCCACCGACACCGACGGCTTTTTCATCATCTCGCGCCTGCCGCCGGGCCGCTACGCGGTGCGCGTCACCTACATCGGCTACGAGGGCTACGCCGACACGCTCGACCTGGCGCCCGGACAGTTCCTCACCTACAACCTCGAACTGTCTGGCAGCCAGGCCGAGTTGGGCGAGGTCGTCGTCGAGTCGGAGCGCGAGACGGCGGGCGCGGCGTCGGTGACGGCGGGCCTGCAAACGGTGCGCCCGGAAGACATCAAGCTGGTCCCGGCGCCGGATGTCTCGGGCGACCTGGTGACGTACCTCCAGACGCTGCCCGGCGTTGTCTCGACGGGCGACCAGGGCGGGCAACTCTTCATCCGGGGCGGCGAGCCGACGCAGAACCTCGTCCTGCTCGACGGTATGCTCGTCTACCAGCCCTTCCACCTGGTCGGTTTCTACTCGGCGTTTCCGGCGGACGTCATCAGCTCCACGGACGTCTACGCCGGGGGGTTCGGGGCGCGCTACGGCGGGCGGCTCTCGTCGGTCATCGACGTGGCCACGCGCAACGGCAACAAGCGGCGCTTCGCCGGGGCGGTGTCCGTGGCGCCGTTCGTGAGTGCCGCCCGCCTCGAAGGCCCCATCGTGCCCAACCATGTCTCGCTGCTGGTCTCCGGGCGGACGTCCGTCATCGAGCAGGGCGCCGCGAAGCTCGTCGATGCGCCGCTGCCCTATGCCTTCGACGACCAGTTCGCCAAGATCCACGCCAACCTCTCGGAGACCAGCCAGCTCTCCATCAGCGCCCTGCGCACCTACGACCGGGGCACCCTCGGCGCCGACGAGACGACGGCGGACAACGACGAGACGGACCAGGTCGTCTGGAACAACCGCGCCATTGGGGGCCGCTTCATCCTGCTGCCGACGAAGCTGCCCGTGCTGGCCGAGATCCTGTTTTCTTTTTCGAGCGTCGAGAACACCTTCGGCCCGCGCGGCAGCCCCACGCGGTCGTCGGCCACGCAGCAGTACCACATGAACGCCAACATGACGTACTACCTGGGCCAGACCGACGTCAACTGGGGCCTCTACCTCCGCACTTCGACGCTCGAGAGCGAACTGGGCGGGTTTTTTCAGAATGTGCAGAGCGACCGCGAGTTCATCACCGAGGGCGGCGCCTACCTCGAACCCGTCTTTACCGTCGGGACGCTGCGCATCCAGCCGGGGGTGCTGGCGCAGACGTTCCCCAGCAAGAGCCGCTCGTTCTTCGAGCCGCGCCTGCGCCTGATCTGGGACCTGGGCATCCACCGCCTCAGCGGCGCCTGGGGCCTCTATCACCAGGAGATCGTGGGCCTGAGCGACCGCCGCGACGCCGGCGACGTGTTCACCGCCTGGACGTCCTCGCCGCTGGGCCAGGTGCCCGAAGCCATGCACGTCATTGCCGGCTACCAGGTCCACCCGACGCCGTGGCTCGACTTCGCCGTCGAGGGGTTCTACAAGCGGCTCTCGAACCTGTCGGTGGCCGAGTTTACGGCGTTCCCCCGGTTTACCACGCGCTTGCAGCCCGCCGACGGACGCGTCTTCGGGGTGGACGTGCGCCTGGAGCTTTCGCGCGGATCCTTCTACGGCTTCATCAACTACGGCTTTTCGAAGGTGAGCTACGACGCCCGGCAGGAAGCCATCCAGTTCTGGTTCGGGCGCCTGGCGCAGCGCTACGCGCCCCCGCACGACCGGCAGCACCAGGTCAACGCCCTCGGCAGCCTGCGCTTCTTCGGCTTCGTGCTCAACGCGCGCTGGCAGTTCGGCTCGGGGCTGCCCTTCAGCCAGGCCCTGGGCTTCGACGAGTTCGTGCTGCTGGCCGGCCCCACCGACGTGCTCGAACAGCCGGGCCGCACGCGCGTGCTCTACGGCCAGCCCTACGACGGACGCCTGCCCACCTACCACCGGCTCGACCTCTCGCTCGAACGGGAATGGGCCTTCTCGCGCTATGCCGCCGCCACGTTCCAGGCCGGCGTCATCAACACCTACGACCGCACCAACCTGTTCTACATCGACCTGTTCACGCTGCGGCGTCTTAACCAGCTCCCGCTGATTCCCTCCTTCGGTCTCAAACTCGAGTTGAAATGACTGCGCCGCCCCCTCGTCGCCTCGCCTTCACCTCGATGCTCGCCCTGGCGCTGCTGCTGGGCGCCTGCGTCGAGACCGTCGATCCGATCCTGGAGAGCGACCGCGACTTCACGCTCTTCGGCACGCTCGACATGGCCCGCGACACGCAGTACGTCCGCGTCATCCCGATCCGCGAGACGCTGCTGCCCGGCCCGGCCGCGCCACTCGACGTGGTCTTCACCTCCGAAGACCTCGAAACCGGCGTCCGAACGGTCTGGCGCGATTCGATGGTGACGTTCGGCAACGGCGCCTCCGGGCACGTCTTTTACGCGCCGCTGCGCCTCCGCGCCGGCCACACCTACCGCATCGAACTGCAGCCCAACGGCTCGGACGTCGTCACGAGCGCCGAGACCACCGTGCCGCCGGCGCCGCGCCCGACGGTGGCGCCGGAGACGGTGACGGGGGGCGTCGGCGGGGCCATCGGGCGGGGGCAGCAGCAGATCCGGTGGGAGGGCGTCTTGCAGCAGCCCTTCCGCATCGAACTCTGGTATCGCTTCCTGATCACCGAGAACTCGGATTTCCGGGACATCCGGATGCCCTACGTGCCGACCAACGCCTACACGCCCGACGGCCGTTTGCAGATCGATCTGGACCTGACGAAAGACCGCCTCACGCTCGACACCCTGGTGGTCGTCGACGAGGCGCCGCTGGCGGGGCTGGGCGTTTCGCTGACTATCCTCGACGCGGCCTTCGTGCCGCCGGGCGGGCGCTTCGACCCCGAAGTGCTGGTGCAACCGGGCACCCTCTCGAACGTTGACAACGGGCTGGGCTTCGTCGGCTCGGTAGGGCGCTTCTCGGTGGAATGGCTCCTGGCCGACGAATCGGCGCACCGGCTGCGCTACCTCACCCTCGAAGACGTCTTCGGCGTGCCCGCCCCGAAGGTTTTAGCCCGCCTGCATCGTGAAGCCCGATCCCCGCGTCCTGGTCATCATTCCAGCCTTCAATGAGGCGCGGGCCATCGGGCAGGTCATCGCCGACATTCCGGGCGCGCTGGTCGAGGAGGTCGTCGTGGTCAACAATGCCTCGACGGACGAGACCGAGGCCCACGCGCGCGCGGCGGGCGCCACCGTCCTGGCCGAGGCGCGGCGCGGCTACGGCTGGGCCTGCCTGCGCGGCATCGCCTACGCCCGCATCCGCAGCCCCGACGTGGTCGTCTTCCTCGACGGCGACTACAGCGACCACCCCGAAGAGATGCCGCGCCTGCTCGACCCCATCCTGCGCGGCGAGGCCGACTTCGTCGTCGGCTCGCGCATGAGGGGCACGCGCGAGCCGGGGGCCATGCTGCCGCAGGCGCTGCTGGGCAACCGCCTGGCCTGCTTCCTGATGCGCCTCCTCTGGGGCGTCCGCTACACCGACCTCGGCCCCTTCCGCGCCATCGCCTTCGACGCCCTGCTGGCCCTCGACATGCAGGACGAGACCTTCGGCTGGACCATCGAGATGCAGATCAAGGCGGCGCTGGCCGGGCTGCGCATCGCCGAGGTGCCCGTCTCCTACCGCAAGCGCGTGGGCGTCTCGAAGATCACCGGCACGGTCTCCGGCACCCTCAAAGCCTCCGCCAAGATCCTCTGGACCATTGCCCGCTACGCCGCGCGCACGCCGCAGATGAAGCAACGCCTGGCGCTGGAAAATGGGACACGAGGCGCAGCCGACTGACGAAGTAAAATGAAAATGGGAAGGGGGGAGGGCGATTCGCCTCACCAATTTCCAATAACCAATGGCCCTTTCCCAATAACCGTCAGCCAAGAACTTTTCGGGCTGCGACGCCGTTTCTCTGGCCCGGCATTCTCGCGATTCCTTCCACCGTTTTAAACCTAGAGGCAGGTATGCATCACGACATCTGGTTCAACGGCGCGTTCGTGCCGTTCGAAGAGGCGAAGATTCACGTGCTCTCGCACGTGGTCCACTACGGATCCTCGGTGTTCGAAGGCATCCGGTGTTACCAGACCGACCAGGGCTCGGCCGTCTTCCGGCTGCCCGAACACCTGCGCCGGCTCGTCGATTCGGCCAAGATTTACCGGATGGAGATTCCCTACGACCTCGACGCGTTGGAAGCGGCCACGCTGGCGACCATCGCCAACAGCGGCCTGCCCTCGTGTTACATCCGCCCGGTCGTCTTTCGCGGCACAGGGTCGATGGGCGTCAACCCGCTCAAGAACAAGGTCGAGGTGTTCATCGCCGTTTGGGAGTGGGGCGCCTACCTCGGCCCCGAAGCGCTGGAGCAGGGCGTAGACGTGCAGGTGGCCTCGTGGAACCGCATGGCGCCCAACACGCACCCGGCGCTGGCCAAGGCCGGCGGCAACTACCTCAACGCCTCGCTGGTGAAGATGGACGCCGTGCTCAACGGCTACGAAGAGGGCATCATGCTCAGCGTCGACGGCTACGTGGCCGAAGGCAGCGGCGAGAACCTCTTCCTCGTGCGCGACGGGCGGATCTACACGGCGCCGGTGAGCCTGTCCATCCTGCCGGGCATCACGCGCGACGCCATCATCCGCCTGGCCCGCGACCGGGGCTACACCGTCGAGGAAAAGCTGATCCCGCGCGAGGCGCTCTACCTGGCCGACGAGTTGTTCTTCACCGGCACCGCCGCCGAGATCACGCCCATCCGCTCGGTCGATAAGTACAAGATCGGCGCGGGCAGGCGCGGCCCCGTCACGGCGGAACTCCAGGCGGCGTTCTTCGACGTGGTGCACCGGGGCAACGACCCCTACGGCTGGCTGACGCCCGTGCCCGTGGCCGCCCCCGTCGAGGAAGAAGAAGTGGCCTGAGCGGCAGCGCCCGTTCGAGCACTACGGCGGCGTCCCGCATCGACCGGGGCGCCGCTTTTTTTTGCCGCCCGTCGCTCGACGCGTCCGCTACCGCGCTCTGAGCGAGATGAACGACGAGAAGAGGCCGTAGGTGCGCACGTGTCGCGTGGGGTAGCCCGGCGTCTGGTAGGCCGTCGTAAAGACGCTGAAGACGTAGTAGTCGTCGTGATGCGTCTGATCGAGGAGCTGGACGGGAGCCTGCGCCGTCACCATCTCATCGATGGGGTGGACCCCCCGCATCTGGT
Source organism: Rhodothermales bacterium (assembly GCA_041565995.1). Lineage (GTDB taxonomy): Bacteria > Bacteroidota > Rhodothermia > Rhodothermales > JBFGTT01 > JBFGTT01. The sequence goes on along the minus strand of JBFGTT010000051.1, from coordinate 2,091 downwards.
GGTAGGCGTTGTGCTCTAACGACTCGATCACGTCGGCCCGGCGTTGCAACTCCTCAAAATACGCGACCTGCGAGGGCTTGGTAACGTACATGATGAGCGACGTACTGCCGACGACGACGAGCAGGACAAAGTAGCGCGCCATAATGTACCTCCCTGGTTTGGATCGGCATCTATCTGCAAGGCATTTGTGGTCGGGGTATCGACGTGCTTAATCATTCTCTTAATCGATCTGAGAGGAAAGCAGCGCTGCCGTCACCGCGCCTCGTGCGGCGGCGGTGTTGAGGGAGCGGGCGGCCCGGCAGCCATCCAGCGCTGGAGGAACCGCCGTGCCTGCGTAGATGGCGGGAGTATCGGCCAGGGCGACGCCCAACTTAAACGTATATTGCCCGAAGACCGAGAAAAACGTGACCGCGAGGGCGGCACGGCGGTGCGCTCAGGCGGGCTGGTCGGTGCGGAGGCGTTCGAGCAGGGTGCTCAGGTGCCGGTGCTCGTCGGGGGAGAGGTGCCGGGTCAGGCGCTGTTCGAGGGCTTCGATCTCGTCGTACATCCGCTCGAGCAGCGCCCGCCCCTCTGCGGTAATGCCGACTTCGACGACGCGGCGGTCGTGCCGGGCACGCTCGCGCCGGATGAGGCCGCCGCGTTCGAGCCGGTCGAGCAGGCGCGTCACGTCGGGGGTGCGGTCGAGCAGCCGGGCGCCGAGGTCGCTGCAGGTGAGCGTCTGCGGATGGCTGCCGCGCAGGATGCGCAGCACGTTGTACTGCGCGGGCGTGATGTTGTAGGGCGCCATCGTCGTCGCCAGTTCGCCCGTGAGCCAGGAACTCGTCACGAGGACGTTCAACATGGATTCATGGCTGGGACTCTTGAAGTGGTCCTGCTTGATGAGTTCCGAGAGCTTCATGGGCGGAGGAGCGAGGTGGGTATTTGTTACAACAGCTATTTACCGCCGAGGCGGGGCAGACGTTCCGCCGGGCCGCATCTGTCCGGCTTACCCACCGGTGCGGCGCGCGGCGTTCGGAAGGCGGAGGAGCGGGCCGCACGGGGCGTTTGGGGGGATGCCCGTCCGTCTGCCGCTCCGGTGAGGGTGTCGAAAAATCACGCCAAAATCACGCGGGGAGCCGCCGGGGTGAAACACCGCGGAGCATCGCGCTTTAGTGTGGCTCCCCCGTACCCACAGGCGCCTCGCGGAACCCCCGCCGTCGTCCGTGCGCCGCCGCCCCACCTGCCCCATGGATTTCACCGTCGAGGTGGCCCAACCGGCCCACGTCCGCTACGCCGAAGAAGTCTGCCGACTCATCGAAGAGGCGGCCAAGGCGCGCGGCACCGGCATCGCCAGGCGCGAGCCGGCCTACATTCGCACCAAGATCGAGGAAGGCAAAGCCATCATCGCGCTGCACGGCGACGAACTGGCCGGGTTCTGTTACATCGAGACGTGGGGCCACGGCAAGTACGTCGCCAACTCCGGGCTGATCGTCGCGCCGCAGTTCCGCAATGCCGGGCTGGCCCGCCGCATCAAGCGCTGCGCTTTCGACCTCTCCCGCGCGCGCTATCCCGAGGCCCGGCTCTTCGGCATCACCACCAGCCTGGCCGTCATGAAGATCAACTCGGAGCTGGGCTACAAGCCGGTCACCTTCTCCGAACTGACCACCGACGACGTCTTCTGGCAGGGCTGCCAGAGCTGCCCCAACTACGACGTGCTTACCCGCACCGAGCGCAAGATCTGCCTCTGCACCGGCATGCTCTACGACCCGGCCCAGGAAATGGCGGAGCAGGAAAACAGAGAGGCCGAAGCAAAGGCGGCGAAGGCGCAAAAGAAGCAGGAGAAAAAAGCGAAGAAGGGGAAGAAAAAACCGTGATACGCCCGGGCGATCTTCGTGACGCGCGCGCCCGGCCTCGTCACGCCGCCTCGAACGCCGGGTGATAGACCACCTCGCCCGTCATGCCGTGCAGCGCACCGGGGCGCAGTTCGATCACCATGAAGTGCGGATCGAAGTCGGGATGCTTGTAGCGCAGGCCCAGCGGCGCGGCAGACCGGAAGCCGAAGCGGGGATAGTACGCGGCGTGCCCCAGCACGAACACCACGCTCGCTCCGAG
>JBFGTT010000050.1:0-11324 GCA_041565995.1 Rhodothermales bacterium | reverse complement strand
GCTGTTGCTCGCCGCCGCTGAGGCGGTCGGGGAAGCTGTCGGCGCGGTCGCGCAGGCCCACTTCGTCGAGGAACGCGAGGGCCTGGGCTTGCTCCGCCGCGCCCGTGCGCCGGTTGAGTTCGAGCGGCAGGAGGATGTTTTCGGCGACGGTGAGCGTCGGGATCAGGTTGAAGGCCTGGAAGACAAAGCCGATGTGCCGGCGCCGGAAGAGGGTCCGCTGCTGTTCGGAGAGGCGCGTCAGGTTCGTCCCGTCGATGAGCACGTCGCCGCCCGAAGGCAGGTCGATGCCGCTGATGAGGTTGAGCAGCGTGCTCTTGCCCGAGCCGCTGCGCCCCAGCAGCACGACGAGCTCGCCCCGGCGAATCGTAAAATCGACGCCTTGCAGCACGGCGCGCTCGCGGTCGCCTTCGCGGTACGTCTTCGTCAAACCGCGCACCTCGACGAGCACGCCCTCCTCGGACGACGCGCGTTCGTTCTTATCCGGAGCCATAGATCGATGTCATCGTCACGTCAGCCGCGTCAACGAGGGGGCTTGTGGGACGCACGGCGATGCCGAAAGTTCGACCTGTTTCGCTCCGGAACCAGGCCGCTTACCGCGCCAGCGCCATCGGCCGCCCCATCCAGACGCCGCGCACGCCCGGCGCATAGTCGGCGCCGACGAACCGGGCGTCCCGGTGCCACGCGCCCGTCGAAGCCAGCAGCGTGTCGTCGTCGAGCGTGAGGTCGAGGGGGGTGCGGACCCAGGGCCGGTGCCAGACGTGGAAGCGCCGGCGGCGGGTGCCCCGAGCGGTGAAGGCGGTGTAGCGTTCGAGCAGGAAGGCGCGCAGCGAGCCGTCGTCGCAGAAGCCGAAGCGGGCGTCGCCCTCCAGGGCGGCGTGGTAGCGGAGGGCGCCGGGGGTGCCGGGAGCCGTCACCCGCCCTTCGAGACGGCCCGTCTCGTGGCGGTGGTCGTAGCGCAGGTGGCCGAGTCGATAGGGCAGGCCGAAGAGCGCCGGTCCGAGCGTCACGCTGAGCCGGTTGGGCAGCCACTCGGCCAGGAAGTAGATGCCGGCTTCGTCGCCGTGGCGGACGTAGGTGCGCACGTTGAGGAACGGGTGCGTGGCGAGCGGCGCCGTGAGCCAGGCCGTCAGCCGCCCGCCGCGGTAGAAGCGCATGCGGCGCATCGTGAAGGCCACGAGGCTCACGTAGGCCTGCCCGTCGCGCAGGTCCAGGTCGTAGGGCACCTCGCCCTGCAGGCGCTCCGGATCGACGGCGTAGTGGAGGAAGACGGCGCGCAGCCAGTCGGCCAGCAGCAGCGGCGTGCCTTCGCCGGCGACGAGGCGCAGGCGGCCCGCTTCGCTCGGCGTCAGGGTCGGTTCGGTCGGGAGAGGAGCTTCGACGAGGGGTGCCATAGCGACCTCCGCGTGGGCGTCTGTGGAGCGCGCCTTGCGGCGCCTTCCGTTTTGTCGGTTATTTCTGCATGGACAGAAATAGCAGGGCGGGCAACAGGCTTTTTCGGGGAAGGATCGAGGGGTCAGGCGGCCTTGTCCAGCAGGCTCTGCACCTTGTCGCCGAGGCGGAAGAGCTTGACGAGCAGGCGCCTCGGCAGGCGTTGCATCTGCGTGTACCAGGCGGTCATCGTCTCCATGAACGCCTGCATCTGGGCTAGGCGCTCTTGCACGTGGGTATCGCCGGCCTGCTCGGCTTCGGCCACGCAGGTGCGCAGCAGGGCCACCGTAGGGTCGATCTCGCGGCGTTTGCGTTCTTCGAGGATGCGGCTGAACATGTCCCACACGTCGGCCTGCGTGCTGTAGTGATCGCGTCGGTCGCCCAGCACGGGCACGACCTCGATCAGGCGCCAGGCCAGCAGTTCGCGCAGGCTCGTGCTGACGTTGGAGCGGGCCACCGAGAGCGTCTCGGCGATCTCTTCGGCGGGCAGCGGTTCGCGGCTGAGGTAGAGCAGCGCGTGGATCTGTGCCACGGTGCGGTTGATGCCCCAGCGGGAGCCCATCTGCCCCCAGTGCAGGATGAAGGTGCGCGCGGCAGGCGTCAGGTGCATGGCCTCGTTTCGGTTTTTTCTGTCTTTACTGAAATTTCGGAACGAAAGTTACAAAAGTCAAGCGAACCGGGGGAAAAAATCTTCGATCTGTTGCGGGGTTACGCCGCCTCGCCCGGCTCCGGCAGCCCGGCCAGCAGGTAGAGCACCGCCATGCGCACGGCCACGCCGTTGGTGACCTGGTTGAGGATGATGGCCCGCTCGTGATCGACCACCTCGCTGGCGAGTTCGACGCCCCGGTTGACGGGGCCCGGGTGCATGATCAACAGGTCCGGGTGGCGTTCGAGGTGATCGAGCTTGATGCCGAACTGCTCGTGGTACTCGCGCAGGCTCGGAAAGAGGCTCGACCCCTGCCGTTCGAGTTGGATGCGCAGGGCCATCGCCACGTCGCAGCCTTCGAGGGCTTCGTCGAGGCGGTGCGTGACGCGCACGCCCAGGTGCTCGATGCCGACGGGCATCAGCGTGCGGGGGCCGCAGAGCGTGACGTTGGCGCCGAGGGCGCGCAGCCCGAAGATGTTCGAGCGCGCCACGCGGCTGTGCGTGATGTCGCCCAGGATGGCGACGTTGAGGCCCTCGAACAACGGGAAGCGGTCGGCCATGGTGAGCAGGTCGAGCAGGGCCTGCGTGGGGTGTTCGTGCGCGCCGTCGCCCGCGTTGATGACCACCGCGTCGACGCACTGGGTCAGGAAGTGCGGCGCGCCGGGCGAGGCGTGGCGGACGACGACCATGTCGATCTTCATCGCCTCGATGTTCTGCGCCGTGTCCTTGAGCGTCTCGCCTTTCGAGACCGACGAGCCGGAGGCCGAGAAGTTGACGGTGTCGGCGGAGAGGCGTTTTTCGGCCAGTTCGAACGAGATGCGCGTGCGGGTCGAGGCTTCGAAGAACAGGTTGACGACGGTGACGCCCCGGAGCGTGGGCACGCGCTTGATGGGCCGGTCGAGCACCTGCCGGAACTCCCGCGCCGTCTTCAGGATGAGCTGGATCTCTTCGGCGCTGTAGCCGGTGAGGCCCAGCAGGTGCCGGTGTTGCAGGGCGCTGAGGGCCTCGGTGGCGGTGTCTATCGTTCCGATCATACTCGTGTTCGCTGGCAGGAGGGGCGCGCCGGCGGCTCAGGCCACCTGCGCCTGAGGACTTTCGACCAGCCAGACGCCTTCCCGGTCGTCGATCTCGCGGAGGCGCACGCGGACCTCCTCGCCTGGCATCGTCGGGACTTCGCGGCCTACGATGTCGGCGCGGATGGGCAGTTCGCGCAGGCCCCGGTCTACGATGACGAGGAAGCGGATGGAGGCAGGGCGGCCCAGGTCCATCAGGGCGTCGAGGGCGGCGCGCACCGTCCGCCCGGTGTAGAGCACGTCGTCGATGAGCACGAGGTGGCGCTCGGCGACGTCGAAGGGGATGCGCGTGGCGCGCACGAGGGGCTGCTTGAGCCGCCGCCGGAAGTCGTCCCGGTACATCGTCACGTCGAGCACGCCCACGGCTACGTCGATGCCTTCGATGGCTTTTATTTTGGCCTGAAGGCGGCGGGCCAGAAAGACGCCGCGCGTCTGCATGCCGATGAGGGCGAAGGCCCCGGCGTCGTCGGCGTCGGGGTCGATGAGTTCGACGATCTGGCGCGCCATCCGGTTGAGCGTCCGGTCGAGGTCGCGCTCGTCCATCAGTTGGGCTTTGACGATGTCTTGCGGCTCCATGCGGGCTAATGTAAGGGCTGCCGGGTACGGGTTACAGCCGGCGGGTTTCTTTTCTTGAAAGTTTCCTCAGTGCGCTGCCCGCCGGCCACGAATCCCTACGCGCGGCGGGGCGTTAGGAGGGGCACGCTGCACGGCATCGCACTCCGCCTCCTAAATCCGCACCCGCTCCGTGGCTACGCAGGACACCGCGCTTCGCTATCTCGACCCCGTCGTCGTTTCCCGGCTCAACAACATGGAGCTGCGGGCGCGGCTCATCGTCGAGGGGTTCATCACGGGCCTGCACAAAAGCCCGTACCACGGCTTCTCGGTCGAGTTTGCCGAGCACCGTCCCTACAATCCCGGCGACGAACTGCGCCACGTGGACTGGAAGGTCTACGCCAAGACGGACCGGCACTACGTCAAGCAGTACGAGGAGGAGACCAACCTGCGCCACTACGTCGTGCTCGACACGTCGCCCTCGATGCGGTACCGGCACGCGGCGGGCCTCACGAAGCTCGAATACGGGGCGTACCTGGCCGCCGCGCTCCACTTCCTGATGATCCGCCAGCGCGACGCCACCGGGCTGGTGGCCTTCGACGAGCGGGTGCACACGCTGCTGCGGCCCAAGAGCACGCAGGGCTACCTGCGCCAGATCCTGGCCCACCTCGAACGCTTCACCGGCCAGCCGGCCGAGGGGCAGCGCACCAGCGCGGCGGCGGTGCTCAACGAGGTGGCCGAACGCATCGCCCGGCGCTCGCTCGTGGTGCTCATCACCGACCTGTTCGAGAACGTGGAGGCGCACGAGGATCTGCTGCGGGCGCTGCGCCACCTGCGCCACCGGGGCCACGAAGTGCTCGTCTTTCACGTCCTGGAGAGCGAGACCGAGCGCCGCTTCCGCTTCCCCGACGTGCCGATGGTCTTCCGCGACATGGAGACCGGCGAGGAGATCACGCTGCAGCCGGCGCAGCTTCGGGCGCACTACGCCGAGGCCGTCCAGCGCTTCAGCGAGACCTTCCGCCGCCGCTGCCTCGAACGCAACATCGACTTCGTCGAACTCGACACGGGCCAGCCCTACGACCAGGCGCTGCTGGCCTACCTGAACAAACGGCGCAAGCTGACGTAGGGTAAGCCTTGCGTGCCTGAGCGGTCAGCCATCAGCCGTCAGCTCAAAGCATCTTTCGCTGAAGGCTGACCGCTGAAAGCTGACCGCTGAAAGCTGAAAGAGGCACGAACCGCCCTTGACCATCCATCCTGCGAGAACCATGAACCTGCGTTCGTTGCGGCGCCCTGCCGTGCTCCTGGCCGCCGCCCTCGTCCTCGGCAGCGCGCCCGTCTGCGGCCAGAGCGCCGACGCGCCGGCGGCCATGCCCGCCACCACCACGCCGACGGTCTTCGACAACCCGGCCCTCGTCCAGCAGTACCAGGCCACGATCACGCCCGAAGACCTGGCCGCCCACCTCTACGTCCTCGCCTCCGACTACTTCGAGGGGCGGGAGACGGCCACGCGCGGGCAGAAGCTGGCGGCCCTCTACCTGGCCGGGCAGTACCGCAAGATGGGCCTGACGCCCGGAGGCACCGCCGCCGCCCCCGATTCCTACGCGCCTGCGGCCTACTTTCAGCCCTTCGACCTCTACGGACGCCGCCTGGCCCGGGCCACGCTCGCCGTCCAGGCCGGCGGGCAGACGGTGGCGACGAGCACGTTCGGGCCGGACGAGTTCGACGGGCAGGCCTACCTCGCCCTCGGCAGCCTCGAACAGAGTCAGGGCGGCGTCGTCTTCGCCGGCTACGGCATCGCCGACGACGCCCTCGGCTACAACGACCTCGCCGCCCTCGCCGCCAAAGGCATCGACCTGAGCGGGCAGTGGATGCTGATCCTCCGCGACGAACCACTCTCGTCGGACTCGACGAGCCTGTTGCCCACCGAGGACGGCAAACCCTCACGCTGGACGTCCCAGCTCTTCGCCAAGGTGCGCGCGGCCTACAGCGGCGGCGCTCCGGCGGGCGTGCTCATCGTCGGCGACGTGGGGCCGGGCGGCACCAACGTGGCCCAGCGCGCGGCGCTGATGGCCCGGACCGTCCGCGAGAGCCTCGGCAACCTGTCTATGGAGGAACCGGGCGCCGGGCGGGCCTTCCCGCCCATCTACGTCGTCTCGTCGGCGCTGGCCGATAAGATCCTCGCGCCCACGGGCCGCACCGTCGCGCAGGTCAAGCAGCAGATCGACGGCACGCTCCGGCCCGACGTCTTCGCCGTGCCGGGCGTGCGGGTCGAGAGCGCCGTCGCGCAGGAGACCTTCACCGTGCAGAGCGAGAACGTGGTGGCCTTCGTCGAAGGCACCGACCCGACGCTCAAGCACGAGGTGGTCGTCCTCTCCTCGCACTACGACCACGTCGGCATCGACGCCGCTCTTGAGGGCGACCAGATCCACAACGGCGCCGACGACGACGGCTCGGGTACGGTCGCCACGCTGGAGATGGCCGAGGCGTTCGTGCAGGCCAAGGCCGACGGCTACGGCCCCCGCCGCTCGATCCTCTTCCTCAACGTCGCCGGCGAAGAGAAGGGCCTGCTCGGCTCGCGCTACTTCACCGACGTCGAACCCGTCGTCCCGCTCGACGAGATCGTCACCAACCTCAACATCGACATGATCGGGCGGCACGACCCGACGCATCCCGGCGACGACCCGAACTACGTCTACATCATCGGCTCCAGGCTGATCTCGCAGGAACTGCACGACCTCAACGCGCGCGCCAACGAGATCACAGGCACGGACCTGGACCTGAACGAGCGCTTCAACTCGAAGGACGACCCGAACCAGTTCTACCGCCGCTCCGACCACTGGAACTTCGGCAAGCACGCCATCCCGTTCATCTTCTTCTTCACCGGCACCCACGAGGATTACCACGGCGTGGACGACGAACCGGAGAAGATCGACTACGACCGCATGGCCCGCATCACGCGGCTGATCTTCGCCACGGCCTGGCAGGTCGCCAACCAGGAAGCGCGCCCGGCTGTTTCGGGGCAAGGGTTTAATTGATTGTGGATTGCGGATTTGGGATTTAGGAGTGATCTTTGGAAGCACCCGATCCGCCTTCCCCGATCCGCATCCCGCCATGATCGACCAGATCAAAACCCTGGCCGGCGAGGTCTTCCCAGAGGTCGTCCGCCTGCGCCGGGCTATCCACCGGCAGCCGGAACTGGCCTTTGAAGAGTACGAGACGGCGCGCCTGGTGAAGCAGACGCTGGCGCCGCTGGGCCTGACGATGCAGACGGGCGTGGCGAAGACCGGCGTCGTGGCCACGCTGCAGGGCGGGCGGCCCGGCCCCTCGATCATGCTGCGGGCCGACATGGACGCGCTGCCCATCCACGAGGCCAACGACTTCGACTTTGCCTCGCAGCATCCCGGCAAGATGCACGCCTGCGGTCACGACGCGCACACGTCGTCGCTGCTGGGCACGGCGCTGATCCTGCACCGGATCCGTGAGCACGTCCACGGCGCCGTGCGCTTCGTCTTTCAGCCCAGCGAGGAGCGCCTGCCCGGCGGGGCGCAGGCGATGATGGAGGAGGGCGCGCTGGCCGAAAGTGCCGCCGGCGCGGCCCCCGAAGTCGCCTTCGGGCAGCACGTGACGCCCGAACTGCCGGCGGGCACGCTCGGCGTACGCAGCGGCATGTACATGGCCTCGGCGGACGAGCTGTACCTGACGGTCCGGGGGCAGGGCGGGCACGCTGCCGCGCCGCACCGCCTCCGCGCCGATGCCGTGCTGGCCGCCGCGCACGTCGTTACGGCCCTCCAGAGCATCGTCAGCCGCCACTGCCCGCCCGACGTGCCCGGCGTGCTCTCCATCGGGCGCTTCATCGCCGACGGGGCCACCAACGTGCTGCCCGAAGCGGTGCGCCTCGAAGGCACGTTCCGGGCGATGGACGAGGCGTGGCGCTTCCGCGCGCACGAACTGATGCGGCGCGTGGCGACGCACACCGCCGAAGCCTTCGGCGCCGAGGTCGACTTCGAGATCAGGGTGGGCTATCCCGCCCTCTACAACCACCCCGCACCGACGGCCTTCGTCCGCGAAGCCGCCGTGGACTACGTGGGCGAGGCGCACACCGTCGACCTCGACCTGTGGTTCGCCAGCGAGGACTTCGCCTACTACCTGCGCGCGGTGCCGGGCACGTTCTACCGGCTCGGCACGGGCAACGAGGCGCGGGGCATCACGCACGGCCTGCACACGCCGCGCTTCACCATCGACGAAGAAGCCCTCCGCCTCGGCCCCGGCTTCATGGCGTACCTGGCCTGGCGCTACGGCGCAGCGCGCGCCACGGAGGGCACGGGCTGATTCGGGGCAGGCCGCAGGGAAGGACGGACGAAAGATCGAGGACAGAAAATTGGGGAGGCGGATGGTGACGTGCTTGTAATGGATTCCGTGCTCCCGCAACCCAACGAAGGCCGCCCGTAAGCCGCGATCAAGCGCCGGGCCAGCGGCCTCCGCGCGGGCGTCATTTCAAGCAATGAACCGGCCGCGACTCGGACTAGAGGTGACCGTTTCCACCTCAACTCTTGCAAAGCCATGACACCCGGTCTCTCGAAAGCCTGCTGGACGCTTGCGCTGCTGGCGCTTTTGGGCGCGGACGCGGCGCGGGCGCAGCAACCGCACCGACACGGCGCCGACCATCACGGCAGCCGCCTGCACTTCTCGCATCCGCTGATCGCCGAATCGCCCTCGCCCGATACGAAGGTGCGGTTCGACATCGCGCACGAGCGCCTCGACGAGCACAGCGGGCGCAGCAGCCTGATCGCCCTCGAAGCCGAGTACGCCTTCAGCCCTGGCGTGAGCGTCGAAGTAGGGCTGCCCTACGTGTTTCTGGATCCCCGGCTCGGCACCGCCGTCTCGAACGTGGGCGACGTCGAGGTGGCCCTCAAGCTCGCCACGTTTGCGCTGGCCCAGCACGGGGTGCTGCTCGGCGGCGGCGTCGAGGTGGGCATCCCCACCGGCAGCGAAGAAAAACACATCGGCGGCGAGCACTTCGAGATCGAGCCGTTCGTCAACGCAGGCGTGCAGCGGGGCCGCTTCGAGGCGGTCACCTTCGTGCGCGTCGGCATCCCGACGGGCAAGGAAGCCGACGAACCGTTGGAGACGGAACTGGCATACAACGTCTCGGTGCTGTATCATCTGGCGCCGGCCCTCGAAGTGCTGCTCGAACACGACGGACGGACGGCGCTTTCGGGCGGGGACGGCGAGGTGGCGGCGCACCTGACGCCCGGCCTCAAGCTGCGCCCGCTGGCGGCGGCGCCGTCGCTGCTCGTCGGCGTGGGCCACAGCATCCCCGTGACCGCGCACCGGGAGTTCGCCTCGCACACGCGCGTCTCGCTCTTTTATCACTTTTGACGACGAGGGACGACGGCGTGCCGCGCCGAAAGGTCGCCGTCGTCCAACCCCAACCCGGCTGCCGTGCTCGATTTTCCGCCCTTCCCCGGCTTCCGCCCCGAAGCCTTCGACTTCCTTCGACAACTGGCCCGCAACAACCGGCGGGAGTGGTTCAAGCCGCGCAAGGAGACCTACGAGGACGAAGTGCTCTGGCCGCTGCGGTGCCTGGTGGTCGACGCGGCCCGGCAGGCGGGGCTGCGGCACCTGCCGCTCACCGGCGACCCGAAGGGCGGCCTCTTTCGCCTCTACCGGGACACGCGGTTTTCGAAGAACAAGCTGCCCTACAAGACGCACGCCGGGGCGGTGCTCTCGCGCACCGGCAGCCGCAAGGAGGAGGGCGTCGTCTACGTCCACGTAGAGCCGGGGGCGTCGTTTCTGGCGGCGGGATTCTGGCACCCCGAGGCGGCGTTGCTGCGCGCGTGGCGGGCGCGCATGGCCGCCGCGCCGTCGGTGTTCCTGGAGATGGCGCACGCGCTGGAGGCCGCCGGCCTGCCCCTGGCGCACGACGGCGACGCACTCAAGCGCCTGCCGCGCGGCTTCGAGGACTTCGCCCGCCACGAATGGGCCGATTATCTGCGCTGGAAGTCGTTCGTCGTCAGCCGCACCGTTTCGGACGAAGCCCTGCAAGCGCCCGATTTCACCGAGGCGGTGGTGCAGATGATGCGCGACGCGCTGCCGCTGCTCGACTACGGCTGGCACCTCGTTGACACCGTGCCCTCGAAGGGATAGATTGACGATGGCGGATTGCGGATGGCGGAGAGCAAGGGTGCCGTCGGCACGTCAGCCGTCCCCCCGTCGCAGGCTGCACGCTACGCGCTGCCACACGCCCTGCGGATGCCATGCCGGAACGCACGCCTCGAACGCCCCGCCCATTGACGCGATCCGCCGCGATGGTCTTCGTGGTGATGCTGGGGCTGGTGAGCCTGCTGGCCGACGTCACGTACGAGGGGGCGCGTAGCATCACCGGGCCGTTTCTGGCGCTGCTCGGGGCCAGCGGCGCCGTGGTGGGCGTGGTGGCGGGCCTGGGCGAACTCGTCGGCTACGGGCTGCGCCTCGTCTCCGGCTACCTGGCGGATCGGACCGGGCGGTACTGGGCCATCACCCTGGGCGGCTACGCCGTCAACCTGCTGGCCGTGCCGCTGCTGGCGCTGGCCGGAAGCTGGGAGGTGGCGGCGGTGCTCATCGTGGCCGAGCGCATGGGCAAGGCCATCCGCGCGCCCGCCCGCGACGCCATGCTCTCGCACGCCACGAGCCACGTGGGCCACGGCTGGGGCTTCGGCCTCCACGAGGCGATGGACCAGGCCGGCGCCGTGCTGGGGCCGCTGCTGATGGCGGCGGCGCTGGCCTTCCGCCAGAGCTACCGCCTCGGCTTTGCCGTGCTGCTGGTGCCGGCGCTGCTGGCCCTGGCCACGCTGGCGCTGGCCCGCCTGCGCTACCCCACGCCCCGCGACTTCGAGGAAAAAGCGGCCACCGCGCTCGAAGACGGGCGCTTTCCCCGAAGGTTCTGGCTCTACCTGGCTGCCGTGGCGCTCGTGGCGCTGGGCTACGCGGACTTCCCGCTCATCGCCTACCACTTCAAGCAGGCCGGCGTCGCGCCCGACACCTGGATCCCCCTCCTCTACGCCGTGGCGATGGGCGTCGACGCGCTGGCGGCGCTGCTCTTCGGGCGCCTCTTCGACCGCATCGGGCTGCCGGTGCTGGCCGGGGCGGTGCTGCTGGCAGCCGGCTTCACGCCGCTGGTCTTCCTGGGCGGCTTCGAAGCGGCCCTGGCGGGCATGGCGCTGTGGGGCATCGGCATGGGCGCGCAGGAATCGATCATGCGGGCGGTCATCCCCACGATGGTGCCGCCGGAGCGACGCGGCACGGCCTACGGCTTCTTCAACGCGGGCTACGGGCTGTTCTGGTTCGCCGGCAGCGCCACGATGGGCTTTCTCTACGACGTCTCGATGCCGGCGCTGATTGCCTTCTCGGTGACAGCGCAACTGGCCGCCGTGCCGGTGCTGATCCTGTTGCTGCGGGCCGGACCCCGACGCAACGACGCCTCGAAACACGGAAAGTAGGAATTGGTTATTGGAAAATGGTTATTGGAAAATGGTTGGGCGAAGCATCACCCCACCATTTTCCCTTTCCCATTTTCCCTTCCTCAAGAACCCTGGCGATTTATGCAGGTCTCCCGCCTTTTCGTCCTGGGGTGCTGCGTGGCCGGC
>JBFGTT010000049.1:0-11409 GCA_041565995.1 Rhodothermales bacterium | reverse complement strand
GTCGTCCAGGGAGCCTGTCGTTGGTGGGTCACATTTTGAATTAACAATATTGTTTCGGGGGGGTGTTGTTGTGCAAGGTGCTACGCATTATTCTCTTGGTTGTCTGTGAGCGCCGCCGGCAGGGAAGCATGCACCCAGATGGACTTCCCTCCTGCCTCTTTGTCCACCGTCTCGTGCTCGCCTGCGGACTGACTTACCCACACAGTCTCTCAGGGACAGACATCCCCATGTCGCTACGCTCCTGTCCCCCTTCGAAAGGGGATGAAGGGGGATGTTCGTTTCTTCAAGAACCCGCCATAACGCAAGGTATCAAGCCGATGAAACAGGTCCTACTCCTCCTGATCCTCTCGGCGGCGATGGCTACGGGGGCCGTCGATGATCCCCCTACACCCATTGCACAGCCGACGGCACCTGAGCTGGTCATCACCAACACCTATGATGCCTTCGGTGCTGAACGGGAAGGGCTTACGCACGACTTCGGCTTCTCTTCGGTGGTGCAGTACAAGGGCGCGACGATCCTCTTCGACGCAGGAACCGATGCCGACATCTTTCGACGCAATCTTACGGCGTTGGGGATTGATCCGACGACGATTGATATTGCCATCGCCTCTCACGGCCACCACGACCACATCGGCGGCCTCGATTATTTGTTGAGCGTCAACCCGAACGTTCAGATCTATCTCCCGCAGGATTTCTTCTCCTTTGGCGCCCCCATCAACTTTCCTTTCCGTGGTCCTGAACCCGACGTCGCAGCACAATTACCCAGCGAGCAACGCTACTACAGCGGTGAACGCGACGTCGGTGAGGTGCGGTCATCGGGTAGATTCTGGAAAGCCCGGGTGGAATACGTCACCGAAGCGAAAGAGGTATGGCCCGGCGTGACGTTAATCCCGACGACGTCCGCGCTGATGGGTACCTTCATCAAGTATCCGCCCTTCGACGAGCAGCCCCAGTTTATCGGCATGCCGGAGTTATCCGTCTCGTTTGCTACGGAAAAAGGGGACGTCCTGATCTCCGGCTGTTCACACAGCACGATAGAAGCCATCGTTCAAGCGGCGCAAAAAATTCTGAAGCGAAAAATATATCTGGTGGGGGGTGGATTTCATCTTATTCCCTACGACCGGGGGTACCTGGAGGACCTGGCCCGGCGCATGCGAGACGACTACGGCGTCGAAGCGGTGGCGCCGGCTCACTGCACGGGGCATCTGGCCTTTGCGATCTTTCGGCAGGTCTTCGGCGAACGGTACCGGTTTTTCGGACTCGGAGAACGCGTGGAAGTATAGCGTCCTTAGTCGCGCTTAGTTGACCTCCCGGTCCACCTCCCAAAACCGGGCCAGGTGCTGGATGAAAGAGACCTCGCCAGGCACGATGGTGCCGTCGGCGGAGGCCAGGTCGGCCAGGTCGTTGAGCACCGCGATCCGCCGTTCCCGGTCCATCGACGCCTTGAGGGAGGCGACGGCGGCGTCCACCATCTCCCGGCTGTGCCCGCTCAGGTAAGTCAGCATCACCTCTTGCAGGACTTTCTGGGCGCGCGGACGGTTGAGCTTCGGATACCAGGCCTGCAGCTTCTCCATCATCGTCTCGTACTCGACCTCCTCAATCTTCAGGTCGGTGCCGTGCACGAGGGCGAGGTAGAGCAGCGCCAGGTCGTGCTGCGCACCCCATTCGAAAGGGACGGAGGAGGTATCCATGCGAAGTCTCGAAAGATCGGTTGGACGGCGGCGTCGCGCAGCGTGGATCCAGGAAGAACGGCGGATTACGACCAGTACGGCGCTGAGACAGAGGGGTTCTGCCGGCGCGCTTTTTCTCCGTCCGAGCGCGGCCTCAAGATCCCATCGGGCCGGAGAAAATGCTGCGGGCGAGTACGGGTTACGTGCAGAAGGCGTATCTTCCGAAACCGCTGGAGCACGCTGCAACCAGGTGCTTCCGGCCATCGCCCGTTTCACGTTGCCGGGCCTGCCGCCCTGAGTCTCGCTCCTCGCCTGCCATGCACGCCGACCTCCGGAGCCGCATCGAAGCGCTGGCGGCGCAAGCCCCGGCCTCGCTCGACGAAGCCGCCGCGCACGCCTTCCAGGATCTGCTCGACGCCCTCAACGCGGGCACCGTCCGGGCCGCCACGCGCGACGACGACGGCGCCTGGCACGTCCACGCCTGGGTCAAGCAGGGCATCTTGCTGGGCTTCCGCCTGGGCCGCCTCGCCGACTTCTCCTCCGGGCGCTTTCCGTTCTTCGACAAGCACACCTTCCCGCTCAAGCCGCTGAGCCTGGCCGACCGGGTGCGCGTGGTGCCGGGCGGCTCGTCGGTGCGTACGGGCGCCTACCTGGCCCCCGGCGTGGTGTGCATGCCGCCGATGTACGTCAACGTGGGCGCCTACGTGGACGAGGACACGCTGATCGACTCGCACGCGCTGGTGGGAAGCTGCGCGCAGATCGGCAAGCGCGTCCACCTCTCGGCGGCGGCGCAGGTGGGCGGGGTGCTCGAACCGGTGGGGGCGCTACCTGTCATCGTCGAGGACGACGTGTTCATCGGTGGCGGCGTCGGCCTCTACGAAGGCTGCCTGGTGCGCCGGGGCGCCGTGCTGGCCTCCGGCGTCGTCCTGACCGGCTCGACGCGCCTGTTCGACCTGGTGCACGAGCGCATCCTCGAACGCGCCGGGGCAGCGCCGCTGGAGGTGCCCGCGCAGGCTGTCGTGGTGCCCGGTGCGCGGGCCGTTTCGTCGGCCTTCGGACGCACCCACGGCCTCTCGCTCTACGCCCCCGTCATCGTCAAGTACCGCGACGCAAAGACCGACGCCGCCACCGCGCTCGAAGACACCCTGCGGTGAAGACGAATCGACGAGAGGACGAAGATGCTTCCATCAGCACTCCGCAATCCGAAATCCGCAATCGAATCACCGCGTGATGGTGACGGTGTCCGGGGCGATGAAGGGGTTGGGAAAGGCCGATCCGATGAGCGGCATCACGCGTAGCGCCTCGGCGCGCGTGGCGAAGTTGCCTACGCGGACGCGGTAGTAAGGCTGGCGGAAGACGAGGTAGACCGGCGGCTGCGCGGTGTCGTCTTCATAGACGTCGGAGAGCCTGCCGGCGCGTCGCTGGCTGCGCCACCAGGCGATGGCCTCTTCGACGGCGCGGTCGGCGGCGCGTTTGTCCTGCGACGAATAGATCTGGATGCGATAGCCCTGCACGGTGCGCGTGACGGCGCGCTCGGCCTTGCCGTCGAGCAGGCTGGCGGGCACGTCGTGCTGGACGTCGGCGCGGGCGGGCGGCTCGTCCGGGTAGGGCGTCGGGTCGAAGTCTTCGTAGTCCGCCAGGTTGATCGGCGGCGGCGAGGGCGGCGGGGGCGGCGGGGCCGGCTCGGTGGTTTTGCAGGCGCTCCAGAGCAGCAGCGCCGCCACGGCGAGGAGACGCAGGGCCAGGCGCGGGCGCAAGGACAATCGGCTAGTATCCATCGCTCCCCCGCAGGCCCTTCAGGATGGCGACCGAGGCGCTGGCGCCGATGCGGGTGGCGCCGTGGGCAACCATCGTCTGCGCCTCTTCGAGCGTGCGCACGCCGCCGGAAGCTTTGACGCCCATGCGCTCGCCCACTACGCGGCGCATCAGGGCTACGTCGGCGGCGGTGGCGCCCGCGCGCGAGAACCCCGTGGAGGTCTTGACGAAATCGGCCCCGGCGTTCTGCGCCAGCACACTGGCGATGACCTTTTCCTCGTCGGTCAACAGCGCCGTTTCGAGGATGACTTTGACGAGGGCGCGTCCGTCGCCGGTGCCGCCGCGGCGGGAGGCGCGCGCCGCCTCCACCACCGCCCGGATGTCTTTCTCGACGCAGTCGAAGCAGCCGCTTTTGAGTTTGCCCACGTTGAGCACCATGTCCACCTCGGTAGCGCCGTCGCGCACGACGAGTTCGGCCTCGGCGGCCTTGACGGCCGTCAGCGTGGCGCCCAGCGGGAAGCCGACGACGGTGCACACGGCGATGGGGCTTCCGGCCAGTAGTTCGGCGGCCAGCGGCACGTAGCACGGGTTGACGCACACCGAGGCGAAGCAGAAGCGGCGCGCCTCGTCGCAGAGCGTGCGGACGTCGGCCTCGGTGGTCTCCGGCTTGAGGGCCGTATGGTCGATGATGCGGGCCAGGGGCGGGGCCAGGTCGCAGGCCGAGAAGCCGGTGACCGGGGGATGGTCGGCCCGCATGCCGATGCGGCAGGCGCCGGCATCGACCATGCATTGCAGGGCCTCGCGCAGGTAGCCGTCCGTGCCGTTGCCGCCGGCGCGCTGCCCCAGCCGGGCCGCCAGGCGCTCGACGATCTGTTCTTTCTGCGTCTCGTTCATGCCGGTCAAAATACAAACCCGAAACGAATGTTATAACCGCCAGGCTGGAGAATGATCTGGTAAGAACCCGCGGCAAAGATAATTTTCCGGCCCTTGTTCTATTGGTGTGTTTTTTTCATATTCATGCAGCCTGTGTGCTCCTAATGTCTCCAGGACGGTCGAGGAAAAACACCTGCTTTCTTCTCTGATCTATCTACAACCCTGAAAAGGAGGTGACATTATGTTAAAGAAGATGCTTTCCAGCTTCGCTCTGGGAGCGGCTATCTGCCTGAGTACGTTTCCCTCGCGGTAGCGCTTCCCACCATTTGCGAATGGTCTGCTAACGGCTGTAACCATGTGGCCTGGGACAATGATGGCGATGGTATTGGGGGATTGTGGTCAGACTGCGGGTATCCACCTGGTTGGGTATTTATTGGTTACGGCTCGATGGGGA
This sequence comes from Rhodothermales bacterium, assembly GCA_041565995.1. Classification (GTDB taxonomy): domain Bacteria; phylum Bacteroidota; class Rhodothermia; order Rhodothermales; family JBFGTT01; genus JBFGTT01. Next base: position 6,657 of record JBFGTT010000049.1, on the reverse strand, counting down.
ATTGCCCTGAATAGGCACAGCGCTCTGCATCCGCCCCCCTTTTCCTTAGGCTTTTACACGGCGACACGAAAAAAACCCTACGAGGTGATTCCCATGAAATTCTGGACGGCCTGTATGTGCAGTTTCGTCTTCTTGCTTGCAGGATGCGAGTTCTCAACGCAAGACATCGCCAGGTCGGATGAGGAGGTCTCCCAACAAGCCTTCCTGCCCGCATCCTCTTTCATGCGGTTCTACAGCCTGCCTGCTTCGCCCGAACTCCGGAAGAAGTATGCCCCCGAGCATCAATCGGAGGCAGCAGCCCGGACGCAAAGACGCACGCTCATGCGTGCCCACCTTGAAGCACTCGACGAGATCGGCGCCCTGGCCGAATCGAGGAAGGTACCGAACGCCGATGAACTCGAGGGATATCAGCATTTTCTAGCCAGACACGTACAAGCAGGCTATCATTTTTTGCTTGAGCAAAGCATCGCCTTTTTCATCACCGAACCCATCTTACTGGAGAAGAACGAGACCGGCCAGGACGTACTGATAGACAGCCGGAAGGGATCTTTTTCTGAAGACGAATTACGCGCGCTAAGTTTCTCTACGCGCCTTCTCCTTAAAAACGACAATCCCAATGCCGATCTGATCGCAACCTCGCTGAGAGCGCTTGATGGGTACTGGTCTAAGGAAGAAATCCGGTCGAGCGCCCGCCAGGCCCGGGCTGCTGCCCTCGCCTGGCTCGAAGAGGTTTGCGGGACCTGCAACAGCAGCCTGGGGAAAGCCTATCCTGACGCTGCAAACCAGCGCCACGCTGCCATTGTCGAGGCCACACACGCCCTGGAAAAAATGTCCCGATAATCCCTCGTCGTACGAGATCATATCCGTCGCGCGCGGCGTCAGCGTCCCACCTGGTCGTCGAGACCGTTTCTTAGCCGCCCCGACGGGTCCCTCGGCTGTACACTGACGCGCGGGCGTCGTATCTTGGGCTGTTTGATTGTGATCCTGTCGAGCCGGATCAGCCACCGTGTGCCGCCGTATGCGCCCCGCCTCTTCGCCGCGCCCCGCGCCCTGCCTGTGCCTGCTGGCGACGCTGCTGCTGACGGCGTCGGCGGCGCAGGCGCAGGCGCCCCAGAGCCGGACGCGCTTCCTGCACTGGGCCTACCAGGACGCCGCCGCGCTGGCGAGGGCCGCCGACGCGCGCACGCCGCTCTACGTGATGGGCGCCGCCGTGGTGCTGGCGCCGCTGTCGCTGCTCGACGCCGGCTTCGACCACGAGGTGCGGGAAGGCTACCACGGCGCCCTGGGCAGCTACCTCAACCTCACCAACGAGTTGGGCGGCCCGAAGGTGAACCTGCCCGTGGCGGCCCTCTTCCTGGTCTCGCTCGCCACCGACGACGCGCGCTTCCAGGACGCCGCCTTCACGTCGCTGCAATCGTTGGTCTACGCGGGGGCCGTCAGCTACGGCCTCAAGTACGCCGTGGGGCGGTTCCGGCCCTTCGAGCACGTAGGCCCCCACCGCTTTGCGCCGTTCTCCGGGCGCACGTCGTTTCCGTCGGGCCACACCACCACCGCCTTCGCCGTGATCACGCCGTGGGTGCTCTACTACCCGCACCCGGCCACCTACGGCCTCTTTGCGCTGAGCACCGGCACGGCCCTGGCGCGCATCGCCCGGCAGAAGCACTGGGCCACCGACGTGCTGGCCGGCAGCGCCATCGGCTTCCTGACGGCCTACTGGCTCACCCGGCAGCATCAAGGCCGTGCTACGCGGTTCTCCGTGACGCCCGCCTTCGGTGCCGGCGCCGTCGTGCTGGAAATCCGCGTGACGCTCTGAGCGCGCCACGCCGGGCGGCCCCGTATGCCTTGTTTCCGCCGGTAGAACGTGGGTTCTAACCCCCGGTCCCGGCATAGAGCCCTGCGTCTATTCGGAGGAGCGTCCACCCTCCTCCATCCGCGAAAACAGGCGTTTTTGCCTGCCACGGTCGCTTTCCGGCTTCCGGGCACAGTGTTTGGTTGGCTCCTCCTCGGAATCCGTAACCGGAGGGACGAAGGCGCGCGAGCCTCGCTCTGCCGGCACCCGCCCTCACTCACCAAACCAGGAGACGAGCCATGAGTGAAGAGAAAAAACAGCACGAAGCCCACGACGCCAGCGAGCTGACCGACGAGAACCTGGAGGACGTCTCGGGCGGGTGCTTCGCCCCGCTGCCGCCGGTCTACGAAGATCCGACCATCACGCCGCTGCCGACGCCGCCGATCTACGTGCCGTATCCCCCGAAGGAGTAGCACCGGCTCCGGCATCCCCGATCTGCCGGCGCGACCCTGGCAGGCATTTCGGGGTGCGCCACGCGCCTTCGTCCCCTGCCCCGCTCCGACCGCCCTACGCCCCCTCGGACGCCATGGCAACGTTCCCTGCCGCCCCCGTTACGCCCCTCGACGCACCGCCGGCCCCCTGGCCGGGCGCGCTGCTGCCGATAACGGGCGAACTCGTGCGGCAGATCAAGGAGGAGATGGCCGAGGGCCTGGCCGCGATGCGGGCCGAAGAACCCGACGCGCTGACGGACGAGGCCCTGGAACTGGTTGCAGGCGGCGCCGAGACGGCGGGGTTGTGCGAGGCCGCCGCCTGTTTTCTCTACGACACCCTGCGCGCACCCGGCTTCGGCCCCCGCGCTGAGCATCGACGCCATGCCTGAAACCCTCTCCGCCGAGGAAGCGCGGCACGTCTTCGGGTACCTGATGCGGCGTGCCGCCACCGACGCGGCCTTCCGACGCGGTCTGCTCGAAGACCCCCGCAGGACGCTGCAACAAGAGTTCGACATCGCCCTCCCCGAGGGCTTTAACATCCGCTTCGTCGAAAACCGGGGCGCCGACCTGACCCTCGTGCTGCCCGACCCCCCCGACGAAGCCGGTGCCCTCTCGGACGCCGACCTGGAGTTCGTAGCGGGCGGCGCCCTCCCGGCCGCCCTGGACGTTTTGACCGCCTGCCTCGGCCCGGCACACCCGGCCCTGCGGCGGCGCTGACACCGGGCTGCTTGCTCGCTACGCCTCGACCTTCAACCAACCCAACCTAACTAACGGAGGTTCAACACCATGAGCCAACAGGAAAAAGACTACCGCGCCCCCGAAGAAGAAACCAATCGCGTAGACGCCGAAGCCGAACTGAGCGAGGACGACCTCGACCACGTGGCCGGCGGATGGGATCCCGGCGACGGCGACTGGTAGCACGGCCTACGCGCCGGCAACGCGCTGCCTCGGCATCACACGAGGCGAAGGGGTGCGGATACGATATCCGCACCCCTTCCGTTTTTGGCTTATATTTACGTATCTCGTGCCTGGTTCGACACGACAGGCTCAGGCTGGTTGCGACGTGTTAGTGTGAAGGTGTTAGCGTTTGTACATTCGAACACTCCCTTCCCAAACGAACCCATTGAGGCGACCCTAGCGTCAGGAGCGTCCGGCACAGGCCGATGGTACTGAATCACTATTGCAAATGAGTTGTTGATCTCAAGACAAGCCGCCCGATGCACCGTACCTTGTCCGACAGATGAAGAGCGTTATGCACGGAAGAATACGGGCTCAGATCGGCAGGCACGGCGCTCGCGCCACGGCCTCGCCGCCCCTGTTGCGCCGTGCCTTCTGGCTGGCTGCCCTCGCAGGGTTGATCCTGGCCCTCGGCGGGGTGCAACCCGCGCACGCCCAGAAAAAACGCGAAGGCTACCTGGTGCACGAGCAGGACGCCACCAGGACGCTCTACTTCTATCGCATCATCGAGGATAGCCTGGTCTACATCCGGCAGGAAACCGATGAGACCGGCGCGGCGCTTGCGCTGCCTCCGCTGGTGGTCAGACAACTCAACGCCCAGCTTAACCAGATGGCCCCGCTCGACTCGACCCAGCTCAACAGCGTTGCGCTCACCTACGAGAACAACCGCCTGTTGGTCAACCTGGCGCAAAACATCAACATGTACGCCCTGGCGGCTTTTTTCGTCGCCTTCGTAGTGTTGGCCGTGGCGCTGCTGGTGTGGTTCCGGCGGCGCCTCCGGCAGGAGGAACAGCGCCAGCGAGACCTGATCGAGATGCGCAAGCGACTCTCGGAAGGACGCGAGGACGAGCGCCTGCGCCTGGCGCAGGAACTGCACGACGGACCCGTGCAAGACCTCCACGCCGTGCGCATGCACCTGACGATGATGCAGCCGGCGGCCCATCCGGCAGCCTCGCCCGCTCCCCAGCCGGCCATCGACGGCATCCAGCAGGAGTTGCTGCACGTCATCCACGAGTTGCGCAGCATCAGCGAGAACCTCCGCCCCCCGGCGCTGGTGCCCTTCGGCCTCTCCGCCGCCATCCAGGCGCACGTCGAGCGCTTCCGGCAGCTCCATCCGGGCCTCGACGTCACGCTCGACCTGGCCGAAGACGCCCAACGCCTGCCCGAACGCGTGCGCCTGGCGCTCTTCCGGATCTGCCAGGAGGCCCTCAACAACGCCGCCCAGCACGCGCGCGCCGGGCGCATCGCCGTCCGCTTCGACCTCGACGGGCGGCAGGCGCTGCTGGAAATCCGCGACGACGGACGCGGCTTCGAGGTGCCCGAGGCGTGGATCCGGCTGGGGCAAACGGGCCATTACGGGCTGCTGGGCATGTCGGAACGCGCCGAGTCGATAGGGGCGGCGCTCTCGGTGCGCTCGGCCGAGGGCGAGGGCACCTCGGTGCGTGTGACGGTGCCCCGCACGAAGGCCGTCAGGGAAAACGACGTGGCCCACGCGCCGCTATAGCCCCCCTGCCCTATTTTCCCGACGCCCCTCCCGTTCGTTCCTTATCGATCATCCCGGACGAAGTCATGCAGATCACGCGCGTTGTGGTAGCCGACGATCACCCTGTCATGCGGGCGGGCATCCGCATGATGCTCGAAGCCGAACCCGACATCAACGTCGTCGGCGAGGCGGCCAACGGCCTGGAAGCCTTCCGCCTGGCCAAAGCCCTTAACCCGGACGTGCTGCTGCTCGACATGGAGATGCCGGGCCTCAGCGGCGTCGAAGTGGCGCGTAAGATCCAGGCCGAGGCGCTCCCGGTGCGCATCCTGGCCCTCACGGCCTACGACGACCAGTCCTACGTCAATGGGCTGCTGCGCACGGGCGCGGCGGGCTACATCACCAAGGAGAAACCGCCCAGCATGATCGTCGAGGCCGTGCGGGCCGTCGGGCGCGGCGAAGGGCGCTGGTTTGTGATGCCGACGCGGGAATCCGAAGAAGCGCGGCCCGTCTCGGGGCGGGAGCAAGACGTCCTCAAGCTGATGGCGCAGGGCCATTCGAACCAGCAGATCGCCGAGACGCTTTTCATCTCCGAGAACACGGTGCGCAACCACGTCGCCAACATCTATGCCAAGCTGGGCGTCAACACCTGGCGCGAGGCCGTGGCCTGGGCCTGGCAAAGCGGCCTGATGAACGACGCTTAACACCGCAAGCACGCCCGAAGCAACGTAGCCTGCCCCCCCACAGGCAGCCGGCGCGTGATACCCAATCCGATTGATCCGTTTCTGTCCGGGCGCGTGGGCATTTTTTCCCCTACTCCCATCCTTCCACACTTTCTTAAACAACGACTACGTCGCCTGACCGGGGATGACTGCGAAAGCCCCCCTGCCTGCGCAGGAGCAAGCTCCGGGGCGGCCTGCCTCTTTGGAAAGGTCGCTCCTACGGAGCTTTTTTTGAGGGGGGGGGCAGAGCGGCTACAAACAGGCCGCCCTTCCAGGGCAGCTCGAACCTCGCCTTGGCAGGCACGCCCTGGATCTGTCTCGGCGTCTCCTCCGCTCCGCCGCTCCCCGTCTGCCTGCGCGCAGGCGGTTTTTTTTAGGGATCTCGACGATTTTTTTCAGGGATTCTGACGGTCCCCCCCCTCCGCTCCGATAGTACCGCCGTACTACTGTCTTGCCGCGCGTGCACCACCGCCTAGTGAGCCAATCCCTTCGCCGAATGAGCGCCTGGGAGCAAGCAAAATGAATCGCCTGCTCTACGCCGCGCGCGGGCCGCTCGGATATGTTTTAGTCGTCGCTTAGAGACGGTCTCCACGGCCCGTCATTCCTGTTCACCTCACCTCCTGCATTTGCCGTTATGAAGCGTACTTCCCGCCCTCCGCACCAGCCTTCTTCTTCCCCGATCTCCTCCGCTGCGCGCACGCGGCACACGCCGGCAGCCCGGCTCCCGATGACCTGGATCATGCTGCTGCTCCTGCTAGGCGCCTGCGACACGGTGGTCGCCCCGCAACAGGCCGACCAGGCCGTTCACGAAGTCGTGCGGGAGGGCGTGCTGCACCACGCCGAAGCGGGCGCCACGCTCGTGCACGACCGGCACGGCGCGCTCCGCATTGCCGACGACGGCCCCGGCACGGGCGTCTTCGTCGAGACGGCCCCGTACCGGCGCGGCGATTTCGTCTTCGAGCCGGTGACGCTCTCGCCCGGCGGGGTCTTCGCCGCCGAGGTCGTCGGGGAGATCGCCGGGCGGACGCAGACCCTCGCGCGGGTGCTCCACACGTTTGAGGCGCCCCGCCGGCAGCGCCTGGCCGTCGATCTGAGCGGCATGGGCGCCGAGGCCCTGACCGCCGAATTCTACTTCCGGGGCGAACTCGTCCACCGCAGCGAACCGCTGCGCAGCCGGGGCGACGGCCTCATCGGCATCGGCACCACGCTCGACGAACC
>JBFGTT010000048.1:0-11446 GCA_041565995.1 Rhodothermales bacterium | reverse complement strand
TGCGCCAGCAGGGCGTCGGGGTCGAGGTCGCCCAGGGGGATTTTGTTCTTGGAGATCCGGTAGGCCGGCAGCGTCCGGTGGACCTCCGAGAGCGCGGCGTTTTGATCGGCCAGGTGTTGCAGGATCATCGCCGCGCCCACGAGCGCGTCGCGCCCGTAGTGCAGCTCGGGCAGGATGACGCCGCCACTGCCCTCGCCGCCGAGAACCGCGCCCACCTCCTGCATCTTTTTGACGACGTTGACCTCGCCCACGGCGGCGCGGTAGACCGGCTGCCCGTAGCGCGCCGCCACGTCTTCGATGGCCCGCGACGACGACAGGTTGGTGACGAAGGGGCCGGGCCGGAAACGCCACAGAAAGTCCGCCGCGACGACCTGCGTCAGTTCCTCGCTCACGTAGCGCCCGCCGTCCTCGACGAGCGCCAGGCGGTCGACGTCGGGATCGACGACGAGGCCCAGGTCGGCGCCGCTTTCCCGGACGAAGGCGATGGTTTCGGCCAGGTGTTCGGGCAGCGGTTCGGCGGGGTGGGCGAAGCGGCCCGTCGGCTCGCCGTTGAGGCAGAGGATGTTCTCCGGCGCCAGGCCCAGGCGTGCGAGCAGCCTCGGCAGCGCGATGCCGCCCACCGAGTTGATGCCATCGACGACGACGCGGAAGCCGCGCGCGGCGATGCGGTCGGGGCGGATGAAGTCGAGCGCCAGGATGCGGTCGATGTGGTCGTCGAGGAAGGCTTGCCGCCGGTAGGCGCCGAGGCCGTCGTAGGCGGCGGTGACGGCCTCGTCGGCGTCGGCGAGGCGGATGACCTCGGCGGCTTCTTCGGGCGCGAGGAACTCGCCCTTTTCGTTGAGCAGCTTGAGCGCGTTCCAGTCGGCGGGGTTGTGCGAGGCCGAGAGGACGACGCCGGCGGCGGCCTGCTCGATCAGCACCGCCATCTCGACCGTCGGCGTGGCGGCCAGCCCGGCGTCGACGACGTCGCAGCCGGTGCTCTGGAGCGTGGCCGTGACGATCTGCGCGCACAGCGGCCCGGTCACGCGCCCGTCGCGCCCGACGACGACCACCGCGCGACGCCCGGCGGCTTCGGCGCGCCGACGGCACCACGTCCCGAAGGCGGCGGCGTAGCGGACCAGCACCGCCGCGTCGAGGCCCTGCCCGAAGATGCCGCGAATGCCGGAGATGGATACGATCAGGGTCTTCTTCATGCCGTTGGGCGATGCTGTGCTTTCTGGACGATGCCTCCTTCCAAACGCGAGCGCGGCTCCTGTTCCGACGCCTCGGCGGGCGCGGGCGGGCGGCCCGGCGAGGCGCCGTCCTTCAAGGCGTTTTAACGGAACAGGCCGGGGGCCGCCTCGTTGCTCAGGCGGCGGCTTTGCGGCCCCTGTCCCCACCCCAGACCTCCTGCTCCTCCGATGGCTCCGTTGCGCCTCGACGCCCAGTTCTACCCCGCCACGCCGGCGACGCAGCGGCGCTACCGCTTTTCGCTGATCACCGTCGTCTTCGCCGTACTGCTCATCTCGTGGGGCGGCCTCGTCACCAGCATCGACGCGGGGCTGGCCGTGCCGGACTGGCCCACCTCGTTCGGCTCCCTCGATCCCCTCAACACCGGCTTTGCGGACCCGAACGATCCGGGCGCCCGCTGGTGGGACCGCCTGCCCATCCTGGCCGAGCACGGGCATCGCCTGGTGGCCGCGCTGGTGGGCCTGCTGACGCTGGCGCTGGCTCTCTGGACGTGGCGGGCCGACCCGCGCGGCTGGATGCGCCGGCTGGGCTTTGCGGCGCTGGGGCTGGTCGTCTTCCAGGGCGTCCTGGGCGGGCTGCGCGTGGTCTGGGTCTCGCTCGACCTGGCGGTGGTGCACGCCTGCGTGGCGCAGATCTTCTTCGCCCTGCTGGTGGCGATGGCGTTGTTTACGTCGAAGGGCTGGCTACGCGCCGAGACGGTGTTGCCGCGCTCGCCGCAGGCCCGCCGGCTGCGCGTGCTGGCCGTCGCGGCGGTGGCGGCGCTCTACGTGCAGATCATCCTGGGGGCACTGCTGCGGCATCCCGGCACGGGGGTCCATCCGGTCTTTGCCGGCGTCCACGTCACGGGCGCGTTCGTGGTGATAGGGCTGGCGCTGGCGACGTTTTCGTGCGTCCGCACCTACTTCGGCCACTACCGCTTGCTCAACCGGGCCGCGTGGAGTATGTTGGGGGCCGTTGCTGTGCAGGTCGTGCTGGGTTTCTCGGCGTTGCTGGTGCTGGTGGTCGAGACGCAGCTGGCGCGGCGCAGCGTCGCGCAGGTCGTGTTGAGTTCGTCGCACCTGGTCGTCGGAGCGCTGTTGATGGCGGCGGCGGTGAGCCTGGCGCTGCTGTCGTTGCGAAGTCCGGCGGCCCGTCCCGCCGCGCCGGAAGATGCCGCCCTCCTGACCCCTCCGTTGCCCACCGTCGGTCCCTGAGTCCACCCCTATGGAGCTTCCCGTCCGATCTCTCGACGACGCCGATCTCGAACGGATCTTGCACCCGCGCGAGGCGCGTGCCGCCGTGGCGCTGCCGCGCCGCCCGCCGGTGTTGCCGGCGCCGCCTCGCCGCCCGGCGCTGCTGGACTACTGGGACCTGACCAAGCCGGAGATTTCTTTCCTGGTGACGATCTCGGCGCTGGCGGGCTTCCTGCTCGGCTCGCCCGGAGAGGTGGCCGGGTGGCGGCTGTGCTACACGCTCGTGGGCACGGCGTTGAGCGCGGGCGGCAGCGGCGTGCTCAATCATTTCATCGAACGGCGCTTCGACGCGCGGATGCGGCGCACGGCCCACCGGCCGCTGCCGGCGGGCCGCATCGCGCCGGGGGCTGCCTTCGCCTTCGGCAGCGTGCTGCTGGGGGCCGGCGCGGCGACGTTGTTGGTGCTGGTCAACCCGCTGACGGCCTTGCTGGCGGCGCTGACGGCGAGCCTCTACCTGTTCGTCTACACCCCGCTCAAGCGCCAGACGAAGTACAACACGCTCGTGGGCACGGTGCCGGGTGCGCTGCCGGCCCTGGGCGGCTTTGCGGCGGCTTCGGGCACGCTGGGCCTCGGCGGCTGGACGCTCTTCGCCATCCTGGCCCTCTGGCAGATGCCGCACTTCCTCTCGCTGGCCTGGATGTACCGCAAGGACTATGCGCGCGCCGGCTACGCCATGCTGCCCGTCGTCGAGCCGGACGGGCGTTCGACGGCGCGGCAGACGCTCCTGTTCACGGTGTTGCTGGTCGGGGCGAGCCTGCTGCCTACCGCCGTGGGCGCTACCGGGTGGGTCTACCTGGCCGGCGCGCTGGTGCTGGGCCTGTGGTTCCTGCTGCCTGCCTATGCTTTCTACCGCACGCGCGCCACGCCCGAAGCCCGGCGCGTGCTCATCGGCTCGATCCTCTACATCCCGCTGCTGGTGGTGCTGATCTTCGTGGATCGGCTGGTGTGAACGGCGCCGGTCAGTGGAGGCGTCGCCAGACTTCCTTGAGCACGAAGTCGCCGATGCGCCCGGTGTGGTACCAGAGGGAATCGCCCTCGACGCGGGCTTCGAATTTGAGATCCATGCCTACGAGCGGCGGGCTGGTGTGATATTCGAGGTGCTCGATGTAGAGGGTGTCTCCGTAGAGCGTGTAGCGGCCCCCGCCGGCCAGCACGTCCTCGCCGTCGTCGGTCTGATAACCCCAGGAGAAGTGGGTCGAGTTGAGGATCTTGGTCGAAGGCGGCACCTGGTTCCGGACGATGGTGGTGTCCGGATAGACCAGCGTCTGCCGGATCATCCTCCAGGAGCCTTCGAGCTTGTTGGCAGGCAACTGCGCGAAGACGTTGGTTCCGGAAAGCAGGAGCAGGACTAAGGCAAGCGCGGTAACCGTTCTCATAGTAGACCCTCTGGTGTGTCTGGTGGCGCGGTGGGTAAGCGGCAGAGCCGCGTCGGTGGTAGAATAACAATTATGAGGGAATAAATCCGCATCCGATTTTCACGTGCTTGAAACGTATGCCCGGCAGGGCGTTTTTCGAAACGCGCCGGCGCGGCAACGCGTTGGAGAAAACTATGGAAAACACCGCCGCCCGCCCCGTCCGGCCATCCGCCGCCCCTGCCGACCTGAAGGCCATGAGCCGGGCCGAGTTGGAGGCGTTCGCCGTGTCGCTCGGGCAGCCGGCCTACCGGGGCCGCCAGCTCTTCAAGTGGCTCTTCGGCAAGGGCGCCGCCTCGTTCGAGGAGATGACCGACCTGCCGGCGTCCTTCCGCCGGCGCCTCGCCGCCGAGGCCACGCTCGCCGAGATCCGCCTGGTGCGCCTGCAAACGTCCTCCGACGAGACGGCGAAGGGTCTCTTCCGGCTGCCGTCGGGCCGCCCCGTCGAAGCCGTCCTCATCCCCGACTTCGAAGAGACGGGCGACGCGCGTCGGCTGACCGTCTGCGTCTCCAGCCAGGTAGGTTGTGCCATGGGCTGCTCGTTCTGCGCCACGGGCCGGATGGGCTTCCAGCAAAACCTGAGCGCCGGCGAGATCTTCGATCAGGCCCGCTTCATGGACACGCTGGCGCGCCAGCGATACGGGCGCCCGATCACCAACGTCGTCTTCATGGGCATGGGCGAGCCGCTCTTGAACTACGACAACGTCCTGCGCAGCATCGCGCTGCTGACCGACGCCGACGGCCTGGGCCTCTCGCCCCGGCGCATCACTGTCTCGACCGTCGGGCTGGCCCGCCGCATCAAACAACTGGCCGACGAGCAGACGCGCTTCAACCTGGCCGTCTCGCTGCACGCCCCCACCGACGCCAAGCGCAGCCGCATCATGCCCGTCAACCGCGCCGCCGCCACCGACCTGACGGCGCTCCGGCAGGCCATCGTGCATTACACGCGCACGACGGGTCGCCGCGTCACCTACGAATACTGCCTCTTCGACGGCTGCAACGACACCGACGAGGACGCCCGCCGCCTGGCCGACGTGGCGGCCTGGGCGCCCTGCAAGGTCAACCTGATCCTCTACAACCCGGTCGAGGGGCTGGGCTTTGCGCGTACGCCGGAGCCGCAACTCAACCGCTTCATCGGCATCCTGGTCGAGCGCGGCGTCACCGTCACCGTACGCCGCAGCCGGGGCCAGGACATCGACGCCGCCTGCGGCCAACTCGCCGCCCGGAACGACGGAGGAGAGCCGGGATGAGAGGACGAGGGAGCGAGAGGACGATCTGATCGAAGAAGCGCCGGTCACACATCGTCCATGCCGCACTCAACCGTCGGCGGGGAAGAGCAGGAAGGCGGCCAGGAAGAGGAGCAGGCCGAGGAGGTAGAGCGTCGCCGCGCCCGTCAAGAACAGGTAGACCGCCCCGAAGAGCGCCGCCGCCTCGGCCAGCGCGTAGCCGATGATGGAAAAGCGGACCCGCTGCTGGAGCGTCTCGGCCTGCCGCGCACGCGGGCGCACCAGCGCAATGCCGACGGCGGCCGTAGCCAGCAGGCCCAGGAAGACGTAGCGCAGCAGCGCGGCGGTCTCGTCGTCGAGCGCAGGGGCCACCTGCCCGCTGGCGGTCAGATACCAGGCGATGCCGCCGAGGAGCAACACCCCCGCCAGCAGCGAGAGCCGGATGATGGTGAAGGCGGCGGGCGTCAGGGGCGGCTGTGCGTCGGCGGCGCGGCGGTCGTCGGGGGCAGAAGGCATGGAGGCGGGCTGCGGGGCGCGGAGAACGCGGCGGCTCGACCTAAGAATCCGTCTTGAAGGGTCGTTCGGCGCCGATGAACTCGACGTAGGTCTGGCGGCTGACGGCGCCGTCGCCGCCGGCGTAGTCCTCCTCCGAGAAGGCCTGCCGGAAGTAGAGGAAGACGTCGGCGTCGATCTCGCGCTCGTGGTCGCCGTCTTTGACTTTGCCGGCGTAGCGCACGGTAGCGGTGCCGTGCAGGTCGGCAGGCAGGGCGTCGCGGTCGATGAGGGCTTTGCCGCGCCATCGGCGGACCCCGGCGACGGTCCGCACGTGTCCCTGTCCGTCCAGCACGTCGAGGGAGGTCGCCTGGACCCAGGCGAAGGCTTTGCAGGTCTGGCCGTTGAGGGAGGCGGTCCAGAAAAGTTCGTCGGGCGTGCTCTTGTTCCCTTGCATGCGTTGCCTCAACCAGCACTTCAGGTGCCTTTCGGTATCGACCTTCGGCGCCATTGTATTAAGCCGCCCCGGCGGGTGTTCTGCTGCCGACGAGCGCCGCGAAAGCCTTGCAGCAGCCCGTCTAGCAGGAGGCGGGATTGTTTTTGAAGGAAGACGCCAACGAATGTTCCGCCCCCCGCCCTTTCCGCAGCATTCCACCCCGCCAGCCGAGGATAAAATTCACATCAAATCTGAAAGATCGGGGCGTGTAGGCATGTGGAGGGTATGCGAGGAACCGGACAGAGGTGGTAGACGGGGCGGCTCATTTTCGCCGCGACAGCTTCTCGATCAAGTCCTTACGACAGCCATTTCTTGAAGGCTTCTCCGACCTCTTCGTGCGGCGTTACGCGCCCTTCTTGCACATCGCGCAGCCCTCGCTCAATCTTCTGTAAGAAGTTGAGTTCATACATGATCTCCTCGTACGTCACGTCATCGTTGAGACGTTCGATGAGTTGGAGCGAGGCTTCTTTGGCAGAGAGCGAGGTAGACATCGGTGGTCGGATGTTGGATGGTGTTTTCGGAGGCCCCTGTCTTTTGTCCGCCAGGAAAAAGCTCAATGCGCGTCGAGCCAGTTCGCGCCCGTATCGAGGTCCACCTCGATGGGCACGTCGAGCGGGAGGGCGGCGGTCATCTCCTCCACGACGAGCGTGCGCATCGTGGCCTCCTCCTCCGGCGGCACCTCGAAGACGAGTTCGTCGTGCACCTGCAGCAGCATCTTGCTCCGCAGGCCCTCCCGCTTGATGCGCCGGTGGATGTTGACCATCGCGATCTTGATCATGTCCGCCTGCGTGCCCTGCATGGGCATGTTGACGGCCACGCGCTCGGCGGCGGAGCGCTCGTTGCGGTTGCGCGCGTCGATGCCCGGCACGTAGCGCCGCCGCCCCAGCAGCGTCTCGACGTAGCCCTGCGCGCGCGCCGTCTCCACCTGCTGCGCCAGGTAGCGCGAGACGCCGGGGTAGGTGCGCTGGTACTGCTCGATGAGTTGCTGCGCCTCCTCTACCGACGTGCGCAGCCGCTGCGCCAGCCCCCAGGCCGAGACGCCGTAGGGGATGCCGTAGTTGACCTCCTTCGCCTTGCGCCGCTGATCGCGCGTGACGGCCTCGGGCGGGACCTTGAAGACGCGCGCCGCCGTGGCCGTGTGGATGTCCTTGCCGTCGATGAAGTCCTGCTTGAGCGCCTCGTCGCCGCTGAGCGAGGCCAGGATGCGCAGTTCGATCTGCACGTAGTCCGCCGCCAGCAGCTTCCAGCCCTCGCGCGGGACGAACGCCTTGCGGATCTCGCGGCCCATCTCCGAGCGCACGGGGATGTTCTGAAGGTTGGGATTACTGGAGCTCAGCCGCCCCGTGGCCGCGACGGTCTGGTTGAAGTCGGTGTGGATGCGGCCCGTTTCGGGATGGACGAGGTCGCCCAGGGTATCGACGTAGGTGTTTTTGAGCTTGGAGAGCTTGCGCCAGTCGAGCAGGAGGCCGGGCAGCGCGTGTTCGGTGGCCAGTTCGAGCAGCACGCTTTCTTTGGTCGAGGGCTTGCCCGTCGAGGTTTTCGAGACCACGCGCAGGCCCAGCCTGTCGAAGAGGATGGCCGAGAGTTGCTGCGTCGAGCCGATGTTGAAGGCCTCGCCGGCCACCTCGTAGATCTCTTTTTCGAGCCGCAGCAGTTCCGCTTCGAGTTGCCCGGAGATCTCGCGCAGGATGCCGGTGTCCACCCGTACGCCGGTCATCTCCATCTCGGCCAGGACGTAGATGAGCGGAAACTCGATCTTTTCGGCGATCTCGAGCAGGCCGTTCTCCTCGAGTTCGTCGCGCAGGAGGCCGGCCAGGCGCAGCGTCACGTCGGCGTCTTCGCAGGCGTAGGGCCCGGCCTGGTCGAGGGGCACGTCGCGCATCGAGCGCTGGTTTTTGCCGGTGCCGATGAGGTCGGTGATGGGGATCATGCGGTAGCTGAGGTAGCGGCGGGCCAGGGCGTCGAGGCCGTGTTCGCCTTCGGGCGCCAGCAGGTAGTGGGCCACCATCGTATCGAAGAGCGGCCCTTCGACGGCGGCGCCGTGGCGGGCCAGCACCACGACGTCGTACTTGGCGTTTTGTGCCACGGTGGAGATTTGCAATAACGGGCGTAGCGCCGCCAGGACTGCCTCCGTCGATGTGCCGTCGGGCAGCGGCGTCGGGACGTAGCAGGCCCGCCCGTCGGCCCAGGCGAACGACACGCCCACGAGCGAAGCCAGCATCTGGTCGGTCGAGGTCGTCTCGGTGTCGAAGGCCAGGCGCGCCTGCCCGGCCAGCTCCTCGACCAGGCGCGCCAGCTGCTGCTCGTGGCGGACGACGGTGTATTCGACCGCGCCCTCGTCGTAGCGCAGCACCGGCTCGTAGGGGCCGAAGTCGAAGGCCAGCGCGGGATCCTCCGCCACCGCCTCGACCGGTCCGCCGGCCTCTGCGACGGCTCTGGCCTTGCCCCGGAGCACCTCTCCGCTCGTCTCCAGGCGCTCGGCCAGCCTGCGGAATTCGAGTTCGCGGAAGAGCGCCAGCAGCCTCGGCAGGTCCGGCCTGGCGCGGTGGAAGTCGTGCCAGTCGAAGTCCACCTCGACGTCGGTCTTGATGGTGACGAGTTCTTTGCTCATGAGCGCGTCGTCGCGGTGGGCCAGCAGCCCTTCGCGGGCGCGTTTGCCCTTGACCTCCTCGGCGTGGTCGAGCAGGTTTTCGACGGAGCCGTAGTCGGCGATGAGTTGGGCCGCCGTCTTGGGGCCGATGCCGGGCACGCCCGGGACGTTGTCGCTGGCGTCGCCCATCAGGGCCAGCATGTCGATGAACTGGATGGGGGCCACGCCGTTTTCCGTCTCGAAGCGCTCGGCGGTGATGGGGTCGAAGTCCTCGCCGCGATGGGCGGGGCGAAAGATGGAGATGCGGCGGCTCAGCAGTTGCTGGAAGTCTTTGTCGGGCGAGACGATGACCACGTCGGCGGCGTCGGCTTCGGCCTGCCGGGCCAGCGTGCCGATGACGTCGTCGGCCTCGACGCCGGGCACGCCGATGACGGGGATGTCGAGCGCCCGGACGATCTCTTCGATCCAGGGCAGGTTGGCCAGCAGGTCGTCGGGCGGGGGGTCGCGGTGGGCCTTGTAGTCCTCGTAGATGTCGGAGCGGAAGGTGCTGCCGTCGCCGCCGACGTCGAAGACCACGGCGATGTGCTCCATGTCGTGTTCTTCGATGAGCTTGAGCAGCGCGTTGGTAAAGCCGAACGCCGCCGACGTATTCTGCCCTTTCGAGTTGATCAGGGGCCGGCTGATGAAGATGAAGTGGGACCGGTAGGCCAGCGCCATCGCGTCGATGAGGTAGAGGCGCTTGTCGGCGGGTGCGTCGGGGTGCGGTGCGGTCATGTCGTTCAAAACGTATGGACGAATGGAGGTATGGACGGATGGACGATGATTGCTCTTCCTCGTCCACCCGTCTTCTCATCCGCACAGCATAAGCCGGGCGGGCTGTCAAGGGTGCGTCAGGGCTTCTTCGCATTGCGCAGCGTATCCTCGGCGGCGCGCAGCAGGCCCAGGTCGGTACGGTAGGAGAGTTTGGCGTAGGCTTCGGGCAGGGAGAACCAGCCGGCTTCCTGCACCTCGTGCGGGTTGGGCACCCCCGCCTTGCGCACCGGCTCGACGAGGAACCAGTGCACGGTCTTGCGGACCTGCGCCCGGTCGCCCCGGAAGACGTACGAGGTGGCCTTGAGGCGGCGTTTGAGGCGGCAGAGGTAGCCGGTCTCTTCGCGCACTTCGCGCAGGGCCGCCGCCCAGGACGGCTCGCCGCGCTGGATGCGGCCTTTGGGAAACGTCCAGACGGAGCGCCCGGAGCGGGTGCGCGTGCGGATCAGCAGCACGCGGCCCGCCTCGACGAGCACGCCGCCTGCCGATTCCTGAAAGGTGATCCGCCCCATGGTCTGCGTCCTGTTCCGAGCCGGCGCGGGCGCGGCGCCGTCGTTGGAACCGCTCCGCCCGCGCATCTTATAACCCGCGCGTGTTTAAACGGGCAGAGCGCCTCGGCGTTCGCGCCCTGCGCCGGTCGCCCTCGTCGCTGCCTGCCGAAGCCGGTTTGCCATGGAACCTTCCGCGTCTCAGCCTGCCCTCCATCACCCCGAACGCGTGCTCGTCACGGGCGGAGCCGGGTTCATCGGATCGAACTTTCTGCTGCGTATGGCGCGGCGCTATCCGGAGGTCGCCTTCGTCAACCTCGACCGGCTGACCTACGCGGGCAACCTGATGAATCTAACCTCGCTGGAGGGCGCGCACAACTACCGGTTCGTCCACGGCGACGTGGCCGACGCGGCGCTGGTGCAGGCGTTGTTCGAGGAGCATCGCTTCACGAGCGTGGTGCACTTCGCCGCCGAGAGCCACGTGGACCGCTCGATCCTGGCGCCGCTGGCCTTCGTGCATTCGAACGTCGTGGGCACGGTGACGCTGCTGGAGGCCGCCCGCCACGCCTGGGCCGGCCACGAGGCCGCGCGCTGCCGCTTCCTGCACGTCTCGACCGACGAGGTCTTCGGCAGCCTGGACGCCGACGGCCTCTTCACCGAAGCGACGCCCTACGACCCGCGCTCGCCCTACTCGGCCTCGAAAGCCGCCGCCGACCACTTCGTCCGCGCCTACGCCCACACCTACGGCCTGCCGGCGTTCCTCTCGAACTGTTCGAACAACTACGGGCCGTATCAATTTCCGGAGAAGCTCATCCCGCTGACGATCCGCAACGCCCTCGACGAGCGGCCCGTGCCCGTCTACGGCACCGGCGAGAACGTGCGCGACTGGCTGCACGTGCACGACCACTGCGACGCCCTCGACCTGATCCTGCGCCGGGGCGCCGTCGGACGCACCTACCTCGTCGGCGGCAGCAATGAGCGGACCAACCTGGACCTGGTGAGGCTGCTGCTCGACTTCGTCGACGAAGCGCTGGGCCGGCAGCAGGGCGCCTCGCGCCGGCTCATCACCTTCGTCAAAGACCGGCCCGGCCACGACTTCCGCTACGCCCTCGACGCCACGCGCCTGCGCGACGAACTCGGCTGGCAACCTCGCTACACGCTCGAAGACGGCCTGCGCGACACCGTGGCCTGGTACCTGGACCACCGCCCCTGGCTCGACGCCGTCGCCGACGCCTCCTACCGCGCCTACTACCGGCAGCAATACGCCGAACGGTGAGCGGTACGGAGGAACGAGCGCCGGGAGCACGCCTCGTCCATGCGTCCATCTTCCATACGTTTCCAGGCCCTTTCCTTGATCAATCACAAACTCGTACGGATACCGTGACACCACCGTTGAAGGGCGTCGTCTTGGACGGCGGCACCGGCAGCCGCCTCTACCCGCTCACCAAAGTCACCAACAAGCACCTGCTG
>JBFGTT010000047.1:0-11458 GCA_041565995.1 Rhodothermales bacterium | reverse complement strand
TCCGTCTCCGTCGGCTCGCCGCCTTCGCCGCCGCAAATCACCAGCCCCGCCGACGGCGCCCGCGTCGTCGTCATGGGCGACCCCGCCACGGCCTTCGCCGTCGAGTGGACCGCCTCGACCGACCCCGACGGCGATGCGCTCACCTACATCTGGCAACTCGCCGCCACGAGCGACTTCGCCCCGGTGCTCTTTGCGCAGGAGACCGGCGCCGCGACGCGCTTCGAGACGGACTTCGGCACCGTCGGGGCGCTGCTGCGCGACGCGGGCGTAGGCGTAGGCATGTCGGTGACGCTCTTCCACCGGGCGACGGCCTCCGACGGGGGCTTTACGACGCCGGGGGCGGCCTCGCGCGTGACGCTCGAACGCGGGGCGATCACGGCGACGGAGGACGAGGACGAGGTGCCGTCGGTGTACGCGTTGTCGCAGAACTACCCCAACCCGTTCAACCCGCAGACGACCATCCCCTTCGCGCTGCCGGAAGCCGCGCAGGTGCGCCTGGCGGTCTTCGACGTGCTGGGGCGGGAGGTGGCGGTGTTGGTAGAGGGGCGGTTGCCTGCCGGACGGCACGCGGCGGTGTTCGCCGCCGACGGGTTGCCCGGCGGGATGTACGTCTACCGGCTGGCGGCCGGCGCACGAACGCTCACGCGGACGATGCTGCTGATACAGTAAGACGTACCTGAAGCCGGGAGAACGTCGTGAAACGTTTTCCTCGGTATCCGACCTGACAGATCGGGCCTTTCGATCCGGGTCTCTGCTTGCTTTCGCGACCCCCAAACCCACGCTCACCAAACACACGGACGGCCATGTCTCACGCTCGCCTCTTTCGGGCCTCGCAGACCGCTCTTGCGTTGCGTCTGCTGCAACACTGTTTCATCTTGCTGCTTGCGCTTCTTCTGAGTGTGCCCGGCTTGACCGTAGCTACCAGCGCGCTGGCCCAGGTCACCTTCACCGTCACCAACACCAACGACAGCGGTAACGGCTCCTTACGCCAGGCCATCCTCGACGCGAACGCGACGCCCGGCGCCGACGTCATTGCATTCAACATCCCCGGCGCCGGCCCTCACACTATCACGCCGGCGTCGCCGTTACCCGTAATCACCGACCCGGTGATCGTTGATGGCTACACCCAGCCGGGAGCCACCCCGAACACAAACCCCACCGGCGCGCTCAACACGGTGCTGAAGATCGAACTGGACGGCACGAATGCCGGTGCGGATACAGAGGGATTGATGCTCACCGCCGGCAGCGACGGAAGTACGATTCGAGGGCTGGTGGTCAATCGGTTCAGTAGTACGGGTATTCAGGTCAGGGGGGCCGACAATAACAAGGTCCAGGGCAACTTCATCGGCACCGACGTCACGGGCACGGTGGCCCGGGGCAACCTTGATGAGGGTGTCGAGATTCGAGGTGGAGCGAGCAACAACCTCATCGGCGGAACGACGGCGGCCGCCCGCAACATCATTGCGGGCAACACGAGTGACGGGGTGGACATCAAGGAGGCAGGTACGGACGGCAACGTCGTTCAGGGCAACGTCATCGGCGTCGATGCGACGGGCACGGCGATCATGGCCAACGGGGGCAACGGCGTCCATGTCAGCGAAGGGGCGAGCAACAACCTCATCGGCGGTACGGCACCCGGCGCAGGCAACCTGATTTCAGGGAACACCCGCGCTGGTATCTTAATCCGCAACGGTGCATCTACGAACACCATGGAGGGCAACTTCATCGGCACCGACGTCACCGGAATGATAGACCTGGGCAACGGTGAGGACGGCGTGTTCATCGACGAATCGCCGAACAACACCGTCGGCGGCGCGGCTACCGGCGCCGGGAACCTCATCTCCGGTAACAACGACGATGGGATCTTCATCCGGGGCGGCGCCTCAACCGGCAACGTCGTTCAAGGAAACCTGATCGGCACGCAGGCGAATGGAACGAGCCCGCTGGGCAACACGAATGACGGCGTCGATTTCAGCAGCGCCTTCCCCGCCTCCAACAACACGATTGGCGGGACTGCGCCCGGTGAGGGAAACGTGGTCGCGTTCAACGGTAACCGAGGTGTCGCCGTGGACGGCGGAGGAGGCAACCGCATCCTTTCCAACTCGATCTTTTCCAACACCAACCTGGGCATCGACCTCGGCGCCAAAGGCCCGACGGCCAACGACCCCGGCGACGGCGACGGGGGGCCTAACAGACAGCAAAACTTCCCGGTCCTGACCGTAGCCGCTAGCGGTAGCCTCACCATCGAGGGCTCGCTCAATAGTACGGCCAACACCACCTTCCGCCTCGAATTCTTCGCCAGCACCGCCTGTGACGCCTCCGGCCACGGCGAAGGCGAGACCGTCGTAGGGGCGGATACCGTAGCCACCGGCGCCAGCGGCAACGTCTCTTTCACGGTTACGTTCTCGGACACCGTCGAGCCGGGAACCTTCATCACCGCCACAGCCACCGACCCGTCTGGCGACACGAGCGAGTTCTCCGCGTGCATCGAGGTCACCAGCGCGCCCAACACCGCCCCCACGGCCCAGGACGACCAGGCCACGACCGACGAAAACACCCCCGTCGAGATCGACGTGCTCGCCAACGACCACGACCCCGACGGCGACCCGCTCTCGGTCCGCATCACCGCCCAGCCCGCCCACGGCACGGCCACCGTCAACAACGGCTCCGGCAGCCGGGCCACGATCACCTACACCCCCGAGGCCGACTTCTTCGGCGCCGACGGCCTGACCTACCAGCTTGACGACGGGCGCGGAGGCACCGACGAGGCGTCCGTCTCGATTACCGTCAATACCGTCAACGCCGCGCCCTCGCCGCCGCAGATCACCAGCCCCGCCGACGGCGCCGAGGTGGTCGTCGGCGGCGCCCCCGGCCAGCCTCCGCTCAACCCCGCAACGGCCTTCACCGTGGCCTGGAGCGCAAGCACCGACCCCGACGGCGACCCGGTCGCCTACACCTGGGAACTGTCCGCCACGGACGACTTCGCGACGCTGCTGCTGAGCCGGGACACCGGCGCGGCCACTTCCTTGGAGACCACGCTGGGCACGCTGGCCGCCGTGCTCGACGCCGCCGGGGTGACCCTGGGCGCGTCCGTGACGCTCTTCCACCGGGCGGTGGCCTCCGACGGCGTGGCGGCGACGGTGGGGGCGGCGGCGCAGGTGAGGCTGGTGCGCGGCACGCTGACGGCCCTGGAGGACGCGGCGGAGGTGCCGGCGACGTACGCGTTGTCGCAGAACTACCCGAATCCGTTCAACCCCCAGACGACGATCCGCTTCGGATTGCCGCAGTCGGGTCCGGTGCGCCTGGCCGTCTACGACGTGCTGGGGCGGGAGGTAGCGGTGTTGGTGGAGGCGGCATTGCCGGCAGGCCGACACACAGCGGTGTTCGAGGCCGCCGACCTGCCCAGCGGCGTCTACCTCTACCGGCTGGAGGCCAGCGGACGCGCACTGGCAAACCAGATGCTCCTCTTGAAATAGCCTGGCGCGGATGCACGGCCCCGCCGCGCTGCACCTGCCGGTTGATCCCAGCCGACGCTCTGCTGCTGTGAATCAGCCGGTCCCCTCTCGTACATCGACCTGAGCGACCTATCACCATGAACCGCATCCCTTTCACCGCTGTGTTGTGCGCGCTGCTGTGGCTGTACGCCGCAGGGCAGCCCGCCGCCGCGCAGGAAGACGCCTACCACGCGGGGCTTCGTACCCAGCTTCAATCCGAATACGGCATCACGGGCGGCGACTGGGTCCTGGGCGAGACCGAGGCTGCCAGCTTCGTCCAGGTATTCCTCAGCGACGGCGTGACGCGTCAGGACATCGCCGTCGCCGGGCTGCCCTTCACGCAGGCCCTCCGGTTCACGGTCGATACCCGCCCCAACAACTCGTGGGAGCGCGGCGCCTATTTCCCGGCCCAACAGGCCATTGCATCGGGCGACGTACTGCTGCTCGTCGTGTGGGTACGCGGCCTCAGCGCCGAACGCGGCGACGGCGCGGCCAACAGCCTCGTCGGCGAGAACCAGCCGCCGTTCCGCGCCGCGTTCCAGTTCCAGGTGTTCGACGATACGTGGCAGCAATGGCTCGTCCCGCTCCAGGCCGATTTCGACATGCCGCTGGGACAGGGACAGTACGGCATTCAGATGGGCGGCCAGTTGCAGACCCTCGAACTCGGCGGGCTGGCGCTGCTCAACTTCAAAAACACCCGCTCTCTCGACGAGCTGCCACGCTCGACCTCTCACCTCGACTACGAAGGGCGAGACTCCAGTGCGGCCTGGCGCACGGCGGCCCAGGCACGCATCGACCAGCACCGCAAGGGCAACCTGGCGGTTCACGTCGTCGACATGAACGGCAACCCGGTCGAGGACGCCGAGGTGGAGGTCGCCATGCAGCGCCACGCCTTCGGCTTCGGCACCGCCGTGAGCACGCCCCGGATGGTCGGGACGAGCGCCGACGACGCGAGGTACCGACAAACGCTGAACGACCTGACGGGCGACGGGCGCTCGTTCAACTTCGCCGTCATCGAGAACGGCATGAAGTGGCCCGCCTGGGAGGGGCTGGTCTCCTGGTTTCCCTTCAGCCAGGACCAGACCGTCAGCGCCGTCGCGAGCCTGCTGGAGCAGGGGATGCGCGTGCGCGGCCACAACCTGATCTGGCCCAGTTGGGAGAACCTCCCGCCCGACCTGGAGCAGCACCAGAACGACCCGGCCTACCTGCGCCGGCGCATCGACGAGCACATTCAGGAAATCGTGGGGCATCCCGCCTTCCAGGGCAACCTCGTCGCCTGGGACGTGCTCAACGAACCGGCTCATCTCTTCGACCTCGCCAACGCCTTCGGCAACGGCGCGATCAACGCCGAATATGCCAGGTGGTTCAACCTGGCCGGCCAGACGGACCCCGGCGCAAAGCTGTACATCAACGATTTCAGCATCATCAGCCAGGCCGGGATGGATCTGATCAGCCAGAACCGGTACAAAGCGATCATCGAAGGGATCAAGGCCGCCGGCGGTCGCATCGACGGCATTGGCCTCCAGGGGCACGTCACGGCGCCGCTGGCCGGCCCCGAACTCGTCTACGACATCCTGGACGAGTTCGCGGCCCTGGCGCCGGGCCTCAGCATCACCGAGTACGACGCCAGGGACGTGCCGGAAGACCTGGCCGCCGACTACATGCGCGACCTGCTCACGACCGTCTTCAGCCACCCCGCCGCCGAGAGCTTCCTGATGTGGGGGTTCTGGGACGGCTCGCACTGGCTCGACGACGCGCCCCTCTTCCGGCTCGACTGGAGCCTCAAACCCTCCGGCCAGGTCTTCCTCGACCTCGTCTTCAACCAGTGGTGGACCGACGCGCAGGGCCGGACCGATGCCGATGGCGACTTCACGACGCGCGGCTTCCTGGGCGATTACGTGGTCACCGCCCGCGTCGGGCAGGCGGTGCAAACAGCAGAAGTCACCCTCGTCCGCGAAGGCACCACCGCCGAACTCGTGCTCGACCTCACCGCCACGGACGTCGAGGAGGCTGCCGGGTTGCCGGCCACGTACGTGCTCGCTCCCAACTACCCCAACCCTTTCAACCCGCAGACGACGATCCCCTTCGCGCTGCCGGAAGCCGCGCAGGTGCGCCTGGCAGTCTTCGACGTGCTGGGGCGGGAGGTGGCGGTGCTGGCCGACGGCTGGATGCCGGCGGGGCGGCACGCGGCGGTGTTCGAGGCGAAGGACTTGCCCAGCGGGATGTACGTCTACCGGCTGGATGCCGGGCGGCAGCCGCTCGCGCGGAGGATGCTGCTGATGAAGTGACGGAGGCGCTACCCCTCGGCCAGCGCACGCAGCACGGCGGCGTCGAGGTGGTGGCCGCCGTTGAAGGAGACGAGGCGGTAGGGGATCTCGTGCGCCTGGAGCAGGGCCTCTTGCGCGGCGACGTGTTCGGGCGTCACGAGCGCGTCTTCGCTGCCGACGACGAACGTCAGGCGCAGGCGGCGGAGCGCCCCGGCGTGGGCGTCGAGGTCGAGGTCGTGGGCGAGGCCGCCGGCCCAGAGCAGGAGGCGGTCGATGGACGCCTGGCCGAGGACGGCCCAACGGCTGGCCGTGGCCGTCCCTTGCGAGAAGCCCAGCAGGTGCACCCGCACCCGGTTGCGCGCCAGGGTTTCGAAGACGCGGTCGTAGAGGGCGTCGAGGTAGGCCAGGTAGTCGTCGATCTCGGCGGCGCGGTCCTCACGGGTCATCCACGAGGCGCCCACGCGCCGGTGGTCTTCGAGGTAAAACCGCGAGAGGGCCTCCGGCGCAACGACGAGGCGGCGCCCGTCCTGGATGGCTTCGAAGTGGCGGATGAAGTAGGCGGCGAGCTGGCCGTAGCCGTGCAGCACGAACCACACCTCGCGCGCCGGCCCGGCGGCATCGAGCGTGTAGTAGCGCGCCGCGCGCGAGACGCTGAGGCGGTGTTCGGGCATCTCAGGCTGCCTCCTGCCCGGCGATCTCTCGGATGATGGTCAGGTGATGCTCGGAGTGGATGCGCGTCAGGCGCAGCCATTGCGCCGCCGTGAGCTGGCCCAGAAAGCCGTGCGGGATGTAGCCCTGCGCCGCCGGGATGTCCGCCAGGAGCGAGGCCGTCTGCTCGTACCGGGCGCGGCTGCGCGCGAGGGCCTGGCGCAGCGTCTCGCGCGAGACCTCGGCGGGCGGCTGCGTCCGCTCCGGCGCTTTGCCCTGCCCGCGCGGGAAGCGGCCCTGCGTCAGCACGGCGCGGCCCGCCGCGTTGAGCGCGCCTTCGGGCAGCACCATCGCGTGGCTCCGGCAGATCAGGGCGACGCCGCTGAGCATCATGCCGTTGGCGACCAGGATGTGGTAGAGATGCTGCGCCGGCGACCACGCCGAGACGGCTTCGCGGGCGCGGTACAACGCCTCGTCCGGCTCGTCGAGCAACCCCTCAAAGGCCTCGTACGAGGCGCCGATCTGGCGGTATTCTTCCTGCAGGTCGATGTCTGTCATCACGATCACCCTGGGTGGCGTTGTCGGAAAAGACGCTGAGTGCACTCCGATAAAATAGGCATTTTGGCGCGGCAAAAGTCAGGGCGTTTCGAGGTGCCGGAGGGCAGCTTCGGGATCGGAGGCGACGTGGTAGAGGCGGCGGCTGTGCGCGCGGGCGAAGCGTTCGCGGAAGAAGTGTTCGAAGAGTTCCAGCAGCGGGTCGTAGAAGCCCTCGGCGTTGACCAGGGCGATGGGTTTGTCGTGATAGCCGAGCTGGCGCAGCGTGAGCACCTCCAGGAACTCCTCCAGCGTCCCGAAACCGCCGGGCAGCACCAGGAAGGCGTCGGCGCGGGTGAACATGATGGCCTTGCGCTTCTGCATCGTAGTGGTGGTGATGAGCTGGTCGGCCACGTCGTAGGCGACGCCTTCGCGGGCCTTGAGCGCTTCGGGAATGACGCCCACGACGCGCCCGCCGTGATCGTGGACGGCGCGGGCCAGCACCCCCATCAGCCCCACGTTGCCGCCGCCGTAGACGAGCGTGTAGCCGCGCCCGGCCAGCAGCCGCCCGGTCGCCTCGGCCACCTCGACGTAGCGTCCGTCGATGTGATTGCTGGAGGAACAGTACACGCAAATGTGCTCGATCATGGTCATCCGCACTACCGGCGGGTCAGAGCCTGTTGGCCTGGACCAGTTGCCGCGCCGTTTCGAGCCTTTCGGGCTTGCCGACGTCGATCCACGCAGCGCCGTGTACGCGGAAAGGCGCGATGCGTTCGCCCTGCTGCACCAGGCGCAGGTAGACGCTGATGATCGAGAAGATGCCGGTTTCGGTCATCAACGCGAAGAGGCGGGGCGAGAGGACCTGCACGCCGCAGAAGTCGAGCCGCACGGGGTCGCCGCCGGGATCGCGGACGAGGTGTTCGCGGCCCTGCGCGGCGTAGCCGCAGAGGGTGTCGTGCGCGTCGAAGAGCAGGTAGCGCTCCGTCTCGGGCGGGCGCACGGCCAGCGTGGCGAGCGCGCCGGAGGCCTCGTGGGCCTCGTAGAGCGCGCGCAGGTCCAGGTTGGTCAGCACGTCCACGTTGTGCAGGAAGAAGGAGGCGGCGCCTTCGAAGAGGGGCGCGGCGCGCAGCAGGCCGCCGCCGGTCTCCAGCGGGCGCTCCGGCTCCTCGGAGATCAGCACCTCGACGCCGAAACCGCCGCGCGCTTCGATGAAATCCCGGATCTGCCCGGCGTGCGCGTGGACGTTGACGACGAGCCGCGTGGCCCCCGCCGCCACGAGCCGCCGCGCCACGCGTTCGAGCATCGGCACGCCGCCCACCTCGACGAGCGCCTTGGGCGTTTGATCGGTCAGCGGGCGCAACCGCGTGCCGAGGCCGGCAGCCAGGATCATCGCTTCCATGCACCCTCCCCTAGACCGTGCCGGCGGCGCCGTAAGCGAAGGTGGCGTAGGCCTGCTCGGCGGTGGCGAACCAGTGATCGGATTCCTCGCGCCACTTTTTGTAGGCCGCGTAGAGCTTCGTATAGCCGGGGTCGGACGACTCGCCTTCGAGCAGCTCGGTGGTGATGTCGCGGGCGCCCTGCATCACGTCGTTGGGGAAGGCGAGGAACTGCACGCCGTCGGCCTTGAGGCGTTCGAAGGCGGCGGGGTTGAGGGCGTCGTAGCGGGCCAGCATCGAGACGTTGGCTTCGACGGCGGCCACCTCCAGGGCCTGCTGGTAGCCCGTCGGCAGGCGCTCGTAGGCGTCTTTGTTGACGTAGAACGTCAGCGCCGGGCCAGGCTCCCACCAGCCGGGGTAGTAGTAGTACTGGGCGACCTTGTGGAAGCCGAGCTTTTCGTCGTCGTAGGGGCCGACCCACTCGGCGGCGTCGATGGCGCCGCGTTCGAGCGCGGGGTAGATCTCGCCGCCGGGGATCTGCTGGACGGTCACGCCGAGGCGGTCCATCACGCGCCCGCCCATGCCGGGGATGCGCATGCGTAGGCCGCGCAGGTCGGCCACGGCGTTGATGCGGCGTTTGAACCATCCGCCCATCTGCGTGCCGGTATTGCCGCCGGGGAAGTTGACGATGTTGAAGTCGGCGAAGAGCGCGCGCAGCAGGTCGAGGCCGCCGCCGTGGTAGACCCAGGCGTTGTACTGGCGGGCCGTCAGGCCGAAGGGCACGGTGCAGTCGAAGGCGAAGGCGGGGTTTTTGCCGATGTAGTAGTAGCTGGCCGAGTGGCCCATCTGCACGGTGCCTTTCTGCACGGCTTCGAGCACTTCGAAGGCGGGCACCAGCTCGCCGCCGGGATAGGCGCGGATGGTAAAGCGTCCGCCGGTGAGCGTGCTGAGGCGGCCGGCCAGCACCTCGGCGGCGCCGTAGATGGTGTCCAGCCCGCGCGAGAAGCTTGAGGCCAGGCGCCAGCGCACCGCCGGCTGCGTCTGCACCGCCGGCGCGCCGCCTTCGGCCGCTTCGTTGCCGCAGCCGGCCAGCGCGGCGCCCGCCGCCGCCCCGACCACCGCCCGCTTGATAAACGTTCGCCGTTCCATGCCGCTACCGGTTGGTGGGTTCGATAGCCTCAGTATACAGGCGCCCACCGGCAGGCGCAACTTTTGATGGGACGAAGGTACGAGAGGACGTGTGGACGAGGGGACATGTGGACGAGGGGACGATTATGATCCGGGATGTGCCGCCCGGCCGTCGCAGGGGCAAGTGTCGGGACGGCTTTTATTACAGGTCGCTCCTACGGAGCTTGCTCAGGGGGGTGGGACGCTGCTACAAACAGATCGCCCTTCCAGGGCTTCTCCAACATCGAATTGGCAGCCACGCCCCGGCCTCGTTTTGTCGGCTCGTCCTCTCGTCGGCTCGTCCATACCTAACCCTCACCCTTTCGGGCGGAGCGGGCGCATCACCACTTCGGAAATCAGGTAATTGTTCGGCCCTTCGAGTACGTGAACGAGCGTCGCGGCGATGTCGACGGGCTGCATCGGATTGGGCGCGCCCCGGCTGCCCGCGATGCCGGCGAAGCCCGTATCGACCGAGCCGGGATAGATGCAGGTGACCTTGATGCCGTCCTCGCGCACCTCTTTCATGAGCGCCTCGCTGAAGCCGCGCAGGCCGAACTTGGTGGCGTTGTAGGCGGTCAGTTGCGGGTTGCCGACGAGGCCCGCCACCGAGGCGATGTTGACGATGTGCCCGCCGAAGCCGGTCTTCGCGTTCTGCCGTTTCATCGACGGCACGGCAGCGCGCGTGCAGAGGAAGACGCCGCTGAGGTTGGTGTCCAGTTGCGCCGCCCAGTGGTTCAGCGGCAGCTCGTCCACCGGCCCGAACTTGCCCAGGCCGGCGTTGTTGACGAGCACGTCGAGGCGGCCTGCTTCGCGCTCGACGGCCTCGAAGGCGTGCGCGACCTGCGCCTCGTCGGTCACGTCGCAGGGGATGGGGTGGAAGCGCTGGCCGAGTTCGTCGCGGAGTTGTTCGAGGCGCTCGGCGCTGCGCGCCAGGCCGAAGACGTGCGCGCCCCGGTCGATGAGCGCCCGCGAGAAGGCCAGGCCGAGGCCGCTGCTGGCCCCGGTGACGACGGCGACTTTATCGTGCAGTTCCATGGTCGGGTTTCCTCTGCTTTTTCTCGAAAACAAAGCGTTCGCTTGAGTATACATCAGACGGAAACCGGGGATCGTCGAAAAATCGAAGGATCCTGTAAAAAACAGGCCGGTTTGTGCAGGCGTCCGCTCGACGAATCTACGGAAAAAGCCCTTCGCCTGATGCCCGATCCAGCCGACGACGCCGCCGAGGAGATGCGGCAGTTGCTCGACGCCGCGCCGCCCGCCGACGGGTTCACGTTCGCGGGCCGGACGCTGGCGCCGGCCCGCGTCGTCGAGATCCTGGCGCCCTACCTGACCGAGCGCCGCTGCGCACGCATCGAGGCGGTGCTGGCCGGGCGCACCTACACCGTGGCGCCGGTCGTCGAAGGGCTGGTCAACACGGGCAACGTCAGCGCGGTGATGCGCACGGCGGAGGCCCTCGGCTACCAGGCGTTCCACGTCGTCGCCCCCGCCGAAGACGCGGCCCGCTACAAAAGCTCCGCGCGCGTGACGCAGGGCGCCCAGAAATGGCTCGACGTGCGCCTGTGGGATACACCGGCGGCCTGCGTCGATTTTTTGAAGGCCGAGGGATACGCCGTCGTCGTCACCCATCTCGACGCCCGCGCCGTGCCCATCGCCGAGATCGACTTCACGCAGCCGACGGCCCTCGTCTTCGGCAACGAACGCGACGGCGTCTCGGCGCAGATGCTGGCTCTGGCCGACCGCACCTGCCGGGCGCCGACGCCGGGCTTCACGCGGAGCTTCAACATCTCGGTGGCCGCCGCCGTCTGCCTCTACCACGCCCGCCAGGACCGCCTGGCCCGCCAGGGCCGCCACGGCGACCTCCCGCCCGCCGCGCAGGCCACGCTCCGCGCCCGCTTCTACCTCCAGAGCGTCCGCCACGCCGGGCAGATCATCGAACGGGCGGTGGAGGAGGGCGCGGGAGCCGACACCCCGT
>JBFGTT010000046.1:0-11855 GCA_041565995.1 Rhodothermales bacterium | reverse complement strand
GTTTTTTTTCAAGATCGCAGGCCGGGTGCTCTCCCGGGGGCCATTGCAGAAGGTGAGAGCAGAAATCCCGAAATAAAATTATTTTTTAATCGAGAGGTTATATAAAGGGGGGCCAATGTGTCTTATTAAGTAGAGCACCGTGAAAAAGACCCACCGTGGAGGCCGGCGAGACGCTCCCCCAAACCCCACACCGCCATGGAAGTCAACGTTCTGCCTGCTAGCAGCTACGCCAACCTGCGCGCCTTCCAGGGCGCCAGCGCCCTGGATTCGGAAATCTTCTGGATCACCCGGCACTTTCCCCAGGAGGTGCCCTACGGCCTGACCGACCAGCTCCGCCGCACCGCGCGGGCCATCTGCGAGAACGTGATCCAGGGATGGAACCTGCGCTACTGTGCCGCCTCCTTCCGCGGCCATCTCGACGAGGCCCAGTCCGCCTGTGCCCGCCTGGGCCTCTGGCTCGACTTCGCCCACCAGGGCTGCTACCTGACCGAAGACGACTATGAAGACCTGCTGGCGCGCAAGACCGAAGTGCAGCAAATGCTCAGCCGGCTCTTCGAACACCGCATCACGCTGCTGGCCTGACCATCGCAGCGCGTGATGGTGCCGCCGCCGCTCCCTTCGTCAGCCGATGCGCTCGCGTCGGCCGGGCGACCTTACGAGGATAGACGATAGATCGTGCCGGCGTTAGATCCTCCATCCACCCATCCCCCCACACCCCATCTTACGCCGCCCGCCGCGCTCAATTTGCCAAGTCTTCGGACGAGCGGCTTTCTTCGGATTGCCGGGCGTGCGTACCTTGCCGTGCATCGCAGGACCCTCGTGAACCGATCAACACGGCAATCTCTTGGCACAACTCATCGACGGAAAAGCCATCGCGGCGCAGGTGCGCGCCGAGGTGCGCCGCGACGTAGAAGCTTTCACCGCGCAGGGCCATCGCTCCCCCTACCTCGCCGTCGTCCTCGTGGGCGACGACCCGGCCTCGCTCTCGTACGTGCGCGGCAAAATGAAAGCCTGCGGCGAAGCCGGCATCGAGAGCGACACGCTTCGCTTCGAAGCCGACATCGCGCAGCAGGAACTCCTCGGCCTGATCGACCGGCTCAACCGGGACGACGGCGTCGACGGCATCCTGGTCCAGTTGCCCCTGCCCCCGCACATCGACGAGCAGCAGGTCGTCCAGGCCATCGACCCCGACAAAGACGTCGACGGGCTGCACGTGGTCAACGCCGGGCGCCTGGCCACCGGGCAGCCGGGCTTCGTGCCGGCCACGCCAGCCGGCATCATGGAACTGCTGCGGCGTTCGGGCATCGAGACGTCGGGCCGGCACGCCGTCGTGCTGGGCCGCTCGAACCTGGTGGGCCGGCCCGTGGCCACGCTGCTCTCGCGGCGCGGCACCGACGCGACGGTGACGCTCTGCCACAGCCGCACGCGCGATCTGCCCGCCATCACGCGGCAGGCCGACCTGCTGATCGCCGCCATCGGGCGGGCGCACTTCGTCACCGCCGAGATGATCCGGCAGGGCGCGACGGTCATCGACGTGGGCATCAACCGCGTCGAGGACGCCACGCGCGAGAAGGGCTACCGGCTCGTGGGCGACGTAGCCTTCGAGGCCGTCGCGCCGAAGGCCGGCTGGATCACGCCGGTGCCCGGCGGCGTCGGCCCGATGACCATCGCCATGCTGCTGCGCAACACGCTGAGGGCGGCGCAGCGGGCTGCTGCGTCGTAACCTTCCGCCCCGGCTATCCTCTCGGAGCGCGCCATGCTTTCTTCGTTCCTCCCCCAACAAGTGCCGCCGGCAGCCCCGCAGGTGGCCGACACCGTCGCCGCCGACACCGCCGCCGCCGACACCGCCTCGGCCCTCGCTGAACTCAACCGCGAGATCGCCGAAGCCGGGCGCCTGATCGCCAGCGGCGAATGGCAACTCTTCTGGGACCGGCTCTACCAGGGCCTGGCCGATCTGCTCGTCGGGCTGGTGCCCAAAGTGCTGACCGCGCTGCTGGTCTTCTCGCTCTTCTACGTGGCCTACCGCGTCCTGAAACGTTTGCTCGACCGCCTGCTCGACCGCAGCAAGCGCGTCGATACGGGCCTGCAAGCGCTGCTCTCGAAGACCTACCGCTTCGTGGGGCTCTCGTTCATCGCCGTGATGGTGCTCGACCAGCTCGGCGTCAACGTGGCGGCGCTGCTGGCCGGCCTGTCCATCGCCGGCATCGCCGTGGGCTTCGCCGCGCGCGACACGCTGGAGAACTTCATCTCGGGCATCACCATTATGATCGACAAGCCCTTCCGCATCGGAGACAACGTCGAGGTGGAGGGTGTTTTCGGCACCGTCGAGGAGATCACGCTGCGCTCTACGCGCCTGCGCACGCTCAACCACCAGATCCTCGTGATGCCCAACATCCACATGATCAACCAGAAGTTGATCAACCACACGATGCTCAGCACGCTACGCGTGGAGATCCCCTTCGGCATCGCCTACAAGGAATATCCGCAGCAGGCCCGCGAGGTGGTGCTCCGACTGACCGAGGGCGACGAGCGCCTCAACTTCGACTACCCGCCCCAGGTGGTCGTCACCGGCCTCAACGACTCCAGCGTGGACCTCTCGCTGCGGCTCTACCTGAAAAACCCCAAGCTGGAGATCGCCGTCCGCTACGACTACATCGAGAAGGTGCGCGAGGCGCTGCGCGAGGCGGGCATCGAGATCCCCTTCCCGCACCTGCAACTGTTCGTGGACGAGGCCAGGGCGTTCGAGGACTCGTTCCTGATGCAGCCGCAGTGGCCCAACCGGGACGCCGAGCCGCGACGGCCCTCGGCCTGATCGCGTCGCAAGCATTTTTGCACGTCGCCGTGCCCTGACACGAAGGTGCGCGTGTCGTATACTTGGGTGAGCCGCCGCCGTCATTCTTGAGGGGCGCCCCGACGCCCGCGCCGAGACCGATGCCTGCCTTCCTCACGTTTCGCTCCGTAGGCGCCCTGGCCGCGCTGCTGCTGCTGGGCGCCTGCTCCGGCGCGCGGACCGGCGGCGCGGAGGAGGATCCGCCGCCCGCCGAAGCGGCTGCGGCGGACGTGACGGCGTTCCTCGCTGAGGTGCTCGGCGGCCCCCCGGCGCTGGCCTACGCCGACCTCGTCGCGCGCCTCGGCCCGCCCGTACGGGTCCACGCCGAGGCGGCAGCGGGCGCCTCCGGGGCCGCGCCGGCGGACACGCTGCGCACGGTGGTCTACTACGGGCTGGAGGTGGTGCTTCACGAAGCTTCTTCGCTGCCGGCTTCGCACCTGGCACGCGTAGCCCTCACCGACGCCCGCCACACCGCCCCGGACGGCCTGCGCGTAGGCTACGCCCACGAGCACATCCTGCGGGCGCTCGGCAGGCCCACGCGGCAGGCCGCCACCGAGCTTTTCTACGAGCAGACCGATCCCCGGCCCCACCTGCTGCTCATCCTCCTCGAACGCCGCGTCGCCAGCCGCATCGAGTGGCGGTTCGACGGCGAATGATCCTCGACGCGGCTCACTCCCGCAGCAGCCTGCCGATCTCGCGCCAGGTGATCAGGCGCACGTCGTGCGCTTCGAGCAGGCGCGCAAAGGCCGGGCTGGTGAAGAAGTCGAAGTCGCGCTGGCGCCAGGCCGCGCCGTAGTCGGGGTGATCGACCGTGACGGCCTGCATCTCGGCGTCGTCGAAGGCCAGGTGGACGATGATCTCGGTGACGCCCGGCTCCAGGGTTTCGACGGCGCGGGTGTAGAAGGCGTCCCACGCGTCGGCGGGCACGTCGGGCGAGGCCATGACGAGGCGGTCGATGAGCAGGTCGTCGGGGCGCAGCAGGGCGGTCAGGTGGGGCGTTTGTTCGAGCGAGGCGCGAGGCAGCAGCACGGGCAGGCCGTAGTCGCGTCCCACGCGCAGGTAAGCTTCGAAGAGGGCGGGGGTCTGGTAGAGGCTGCCCATGTGCGCGTCGAGGTGGGTGGGCTGGAGGCCGAAGGCCATCGCCCGTTCGATCTGCGCACGGATCTCGGCCTCGGCCTCGGCAGGGTCGGCGTGGGCAGCCACGTCGCTGGCCTCCGGGTAGAGGAAGCCCAGCGAGTCGAGCAGCGTGGGCACGCGCGAGGCGGGCAGGACGGCGTCCCAGCGGTAGTGTTTCCATTCGCTCGTGAGCGTCAGG
Source organism: Rhodothermales bacterium (assembly GCA_041565995.1). Taxonomy (GTDB): domain Bacteria; phylum Bacteroidota; class Rhodothermia; order Rhodothermales; family JBFGTT01; genus JBFGTT01. The sequence continues at coordinate 7,710 of JBFGTT010000046.1, read as the reverse complement.
TGCAGGCCCAGGTCCAGGTCGGGATGCGCGCGGGCGTAGGCGGCGATTTCGGGAAACCAGGGGCAGGGCACCATGACGCTGCCGGAGTTGACCAGGCCCGTTCCGAGCGCCCGGATGGAAGCCGTGTTCACCGAATGCGCCACGCCGATGTCGTCGGCGTGCACGATCAGCAGTTTGGCGTCCCGGCCGTAACCCAGCCGTTCGGCCAGCGGCTTCGGCGCAGCGTCCTGCGCCCACGCGGCGAGGCCGGGCAGGGCCAGCAGCAGCAGCAGGGAGCCCGTCGGTTGTAGCAGTTTCATGCGGTGTTTCGCCAGGTGATGCGTTCCCGTAGCGCCTCGCCTCGCCGGGTGCGCCAGCGCCCACCCGTACCCAACCCGCGCTACGCTTTCGGTTCGATGATGCCGTGGTGGTGCCGGTAGGCCAGCTTCGAAGCCGCCGCCTGGTCGATGATGACGTGGGCCTGCCGGTGAAGCTGCACGATGGTGGCCGGCACCATGGCCGTCACCGGGCCTTCGAGCGTGGCCTTGATGGCGTCGGCCTTGCCGGTGCCGCTGGCTACCAGCAGCAGCTTGCGGGCCTCCATGATGGTGCCGATGCCCATCGTGATGGCGTAACGCGGCACCTGCGCCGGGTCGTCAAAGAAGCGCGCGTTGTCCTCGACGGTCTTTTCGGTGAGCGTCTTGATGCGGGTGCGCGAACCGAGCGACGACCCCGGCTCGTTGAAGGCCAGGTGGCCGTTGGCGCCGATGCCCAGAATCTGCAAATCGATGCCGCCGGCCCGCTCGATCCGCCTCTCGTACCAGGCGCAGAAGTCGTCGATGTCGTCGGCCATGCCCTGCGGGATGTGAACCTTGGCCGGGTCCACGTTGAGGTGCTCGAACAGGTTTTCCCACATGAAGTAGTGGTAGCTCTGCTCGTGCTTGGGCGAGAGGCCGACGTATTCGTCGAGGTTGAACGTGGTGACTTTCGAAAAGTCCAGCCCTCGCTCCCGGTAGTTCTCGATGAGCCGTTTGTAGAGGCCCAGCGGCGTGCTGCCGGTGGCGAAGCCGATCACGCTGTCGGGCTTGCGGCGGATCTGGAGGGTGACGATCTCGGCGGCCCGCTCACTCATGGCCGCGTAGTCGTCCACGACTTCGACGAGCATGGCGGGATCCTCGTGGTGGGTGGGAGAGCCGCCTTCAGGCGCACCGCGCAGGCGCGGGCCGGCTCACACCTTGGTGCGCGGCTTGGCCGCGAACAACGCGGCTTCGAGGCGCCGGGTGTCTTCCTGGTCGGGCACGCCGTCGATGAAGTGCACGCTGTAGCCCCGCCCGTAGAGGTGGAACGAGGCCTGGTGCGGCGCCACGTAGGCGCGGACGTGTTCGAGCGCCTGGCGCCAGGCCTTGGCGTCGTCGTCGTCGTTGGGGATGGGCAACTCGTTCGAGTGTGCGTGCCCGTCGAAGTGGATGCGGATGGGAGGCGGCATGGTCGTCCGTCCGGTTGATTCGTAGCGCATCGCGACGACTTCCATGCAGGGGGGCGGACAGCCTCCCACGCTTTCACGCCGGCTTCCGGCTCCGCCCTGCACTGTCACGGTTCACGTCCCTGGGGGTGCGGACGCGCCCAAAATAGGGCAGGACGGTCTGGTTTTCAATGCATACTTGGTCCGGGGGCCTCAACCGGGCTGTTCGGCTTCGAGCGCGGCGCGCTGCGGCGCTCCGGCGGCGGGGACCCCGGCGGTGTTTACGCTGAGCACGGGGCACGGCGCGGCGCGGACCACGCGCTCGGTCACGCTGCCGAGGAAGAAGTGCTTCACGCCCGAAAGCCCGCGTGTGGCGATGACGATCAGGTCGGCGCCGTGCTGCCTGGCAAAGTCGAGGATGGCGGCGGCGGGGCGGCCCTCGGTGAGGTGGACGCGGGCGGGCACGTCCGGGCCGCCGGCTTCTTCGAGCAGCCGCTCCAGCCGCGCCTGGGCCTGCTCGTGGAGGTCGGGCACGAGGTCGTGCAGAGTCGCAAGGCCGGCAAAGGGCGCCAGGAACGAAGGCGACTCGACCACGTGCAGCAGGTCGATCTCGGCGTTGTAGGCGGCGGCCAGGTGCCGCGCCTGCCGGAGCAGGTCGGGCGAGGAGGGAGAGAAATCTACCGGCACCAACACGCGCCGCACGTCCGAGGGCAGCGGCTCGGCGTCGTCGCGCTCGTGCACGATGAGCACGTGGCAGCAGGCGCGATGGACGACCTCCTCGGCCACGCTGCCCAGGAAGAAGTGCCGGACGCCCGTGACGCCGTGCGTGCCGATCACAATCAGGTCCACAGCTTGGCGTTGCGCGTAGTCGAGGATGGTGCCGGCCACCGTCATCCCCCGCTGCTTGACCAGTTCTACGTGCACGCCCTCAGTGTCGTGCGTTTCGGCGGTCGAGGCCAGCAGGTCGTAGATGAGCTTGTCTGGGCGCTGGTGCAGGACGGCGGCCTCCGGGCTGTAGCGCAGGGGGCTGTAGGCGTCGCCCTCCAGCGGCGGAATGACGTGCAGCAGGTGCACCTCGGCGCCTTGCTGCCGCGCCAGGTCCAGCGCGTAGGGCAGCGCGCGGGCCGTGCGTTTCGAAAAATCGGTCGGGACGAGGATCTTGCGCAGGTGGTTCCACCTCGTCGGCGCAGAGCGCTGGCCGGAGGCGTGGCGTGCTCGTTTCATAGGGTACCTCACCGGGCTTCGTGTGCTGCATGGCGGCGTCGCAAGCCGCGACCCCGCAGCAACAGGATACGAAGCGCGCGCCGCCGGTGCGGACGGGAAACCCGGTACTGCGCGTGTGGGGGAGCGTCGGATCGGCGTGCCGGGGAAGCCCCCACACCGGCTTCAGCACGCGCTGCCTCAGGGCAGCACGGCCACGGCCGTGTGGACCGCCGAAGGTTCGCCGGCTTCCGTCCAGGCCAGGTAGACACGGGCGCCGCTGCGGGCCAGGCGCGGGAAGCCGCTGGCGCGCGCAGGCGAGGTGCGGGCAATCGTAAACGAGGGCGCGCGTGCGCCATCGGGCCGGACGCGGCGGGCGCGGATCTCGGCGCCCTCGTCGGTCGCCTCCACCCAGGTTACGAGCGCCGCGCCGTCGGGCAGCCAGGTCACGTCCACCCGGCCGATGGGGCGTCCGTCGTCGACGGCTACCGGGGCGCCGAAGGTAGCGCCTTCGTCGGCGGAGAAGCTGGCGTGGATGCGGGGGGCGTCGCTGGCGGCGGTGAACCAGGCCACGGCCACGCGCGCGCCCTCGGCGGCCGTCGCCGGGCCGTTCACGGGGCAGCCGTGGATCTCCCAGCCGTCGGCGTGCAGCGGTTGCGGGGCGGACCAGCGTCCCTCGTGCAGGCGCACCACGGCGATGTCGCGGATCTCGCCCTCGGAGCGGTCGCGGTAGGCCACCAGGGCGCCCTGCGGGGTGCGCACCGCCGAGGTCTGGCAGCAGTCGCAGATGCGCGCGTCGAGTTCGGCTTCGTCGGAGAGGGCGCCGTCAGGGCCGAGCACGGCGGCGCGGAGCGTCATGGCGCCGTGGCCGCCGTGCCCGTCGCCGCCGGTGTTGCGCCCGTCGAGCCAGGCGGCCAGCAGGCGACCCTCCGGCATGGGCACCATCGAGACGAAGCCGTGCTCGGTGGGGGTGCCGTCGCGGTGGGGGGTGACGGGGGTGCTCCAGGTGATGCCGCCGTCGTCCGAGCGGGTGAGCTTCACGTCGTAGGCGTAGGTGGCGGCGGCGCTCTTGGCCAGGAAGTGGGCCGCCAGCACGCCGTCGTCGAGGCGGGTCAGCGAGGGGAAGTCGGCCCAGTTGACGAACCAGTCGGTGCCCTCGGCAATCGTCCGCGGCGCCGACCAGGCCTCGTCCTCGATCCGGGCGAAGCGCAGGGCGTGGCGTCCGTCGCCGGCGGGTTCGATCCAGCTCAGCAGCACCTCGCCGTTGGAGGCGGCGTGCAGGTTCGGCTCGCCGCTGCCCGCCGCCGCCGGCGTGGCGATCTCGCGGAACGAAAGCGGCGCCTCTGCCGTCGCGCCGGCGTGTTCGGCCTCGCTACGCGCGCAGCCGGGAACCGTCACGAGGACGAGGGCCAGCAGCATCAGGAGGGAATTTTTCATCGGGGATGGGGGGCTTGCCGAAAGGCTGTGGCGGACGCGGCATCTTCCAGCCGGTTACACCGCAGGCCGGCTCCGTGGTTTCTCGCCGGGGGACCTCCGCCGCGCAAGTCGGCGCGTGAGAATCTTTGACCAACGCGGATCTATTGCCCGGAGGCGCTGTAGAAGAGGGGCGTTTAACGCATCGTATCGTACCGGTTTTGCACGGCGACAAGCTCTCTGTAAGAAGGGTTCCGAACGATCCACCTTCTGCGGAGGGCTTTTTCTATTGCCGGCTGCCGGCCATCAACCAAGCAAGAGGTACCCAACATGCCAACAGGCAAAATCAAGTGGTTCAGCGCTGAGAAAGGCTACGGCTTCATAAAGCAGGATGCCAGCAGCCAGGACGTTTTCGTTCACTGGACGGCCGTCGACGGCCTCGGCGACTACGAAGAACTGCGCGACGGCGAGCCCGTCGAGTTCGAGGTAGAAAAGACCGACCGCGGCCTCAAGGCCGTGAACGTCAAGCGCCTGGAGCAGACGTTGTAAACGCGCTCACCCGCTTCCGACCGGAAGGCCCGGCGTCTGCAAAGGCGTCGGGCTTTTCTGTTTAGGGTTTTTCGCCGGGGGGACGGGGCGCCGCGTGGTTCTCCAGGACCAGGTCGAGCAGGTGGATGATCTTTTTGCGGAGATTGCGGCGGTCCACGATCACGTCGACGAAGCCCTGCTCTTGCAGAAACTCGGCGCTCTGGAAGCCGGGCGGCAGGTCCTGCCCGATGGTCTCGCGGATGACGCGCGGGCCGGCGAAGCCGATGAGCGCGTCCGGCTCGGCCAGGTGGAAGTCGCCCAGCATGGCGAAGGAGGCCGTCACGCCGCCGGTGGTGGGGTTGGTCAGCAGTGAGATGAAGGGCAGGCCGCGTTGGGCCAGGCGGCTCAGGTGGGCGCTCGTCTTGGCCATCTGCATCAGGCTCAGCGCGCCTTCCATCATGCGCGCGCCGCCGCTCTGCGAGATGATCAGCAGCGGCAGCCCCTCGGTGTAGGCCCGCTTGATGGCCCGCGCTACGATCTCTCCGACGACCGACCCCATCGAGCCGCCGACGAACGAGAAGTCGAGCGCGGCGACCGAGATGCGGTGCCCGCCGATGGCGCCCAGGGCGGCGCGGGCGGCGTCGTTCAGGCCGGTCTTGCGGGCGGCCTCGTCCAGGCGTTGCCGGTAGGGCTTGCGGTCGTAGAAGTCGAGCGCGTCCTTCGGGCGCAGGTGCTGGTCGAAGAGTTCGTAGCGGCCCTCGTCGAAGAGCAGCTCGAAGTAGAGCAGGCTGCCCATCGTGTGGTGGTAGCTGCACTTGGGGCACACCAGCGCGTTGTCTAGCAACTCGCGCCGGTTGACGATCTCGGCGCACCGGGGGCACTTGCTCCACTGGCCCTCGGGCGTCTCGTTCTGCCCGCTGCGATCCGTCAGGATCCCCTTCTTCTTGCGCTCGAACCAGGCCATGTCGGATTGCGGAGTGCGGAGTGTGGAGTGCGGATTGGGGAGGGTGATGCGCGCGGCACCTGATCTCCAAAAGTCGTCAATCAGAACGGGAGTCTCTCAAAGATAGACGCTTTGGGCATTTTTGCCACAAAGGCTTTGAGATAGAACGGCTCGAAGGCGGCGAGGTCTTCGAAGGCGCCTGCTTCGAAGCGCCGCAGGGCCAGCCGGGCCACGTGCGCCGCCGACGGGGCGCAGGCCGCCGCGCCGAGCGGGCGTAGTGCCGGGCCGCCGGCGGCTTCGAGCAGCGGCAGCACGCGCGGCACGCCCTCGCCGGCCAGCCAGAGCCGCCGCCCGGCCGCTACGTCGAGCCAGCCGGGCACTTCGTCTACGGCCAGCGCGGCGGCCTGCCGGTGCACAGCCAGCCCGCGCGGCTCCGTCACCAGGAAAACGGCGGCGTAGACTTCGTGGCGGCGCGCGTTGAAGAGGGTGCAGACGGCGTCCCCCGGCGCGGCCACCGGCGCGACGGTGGCCGCCAGCGCTTCGAGCGAGGGCACGCCCAGGAGCCGGGCCTCGGCGGCCAGGGCCAGCCCCTTCGCCGTGCTCACGCCGATGCGCAGCCCCGTGTACGACCCCGGCCCCGCCGACACCGCCACCGCGTCGAGCTCGCGCGCAGCCGCCGCGCCGTAGCGCAGCGCCTCCCGGATCATCGGCGCCAGGGTTTCGGCGTGGGCGCGGGGCCGGGTCAGCGTCAACTCGACGGTGACGCGGCCCGCCTGCGCCAGCGCCACGCTGCACACGTCGGTGGCGGTCTCTATGGCGAGGAGCGTCGGAGGCATCGGGCGGCGGAGCGGTGGGGGGCGGGTGCTCCTGTTTAAAGCCTTCGGCCAGGATGGGTTCTCCCGGCGGGAGAGGGTAAACGGGAAAGGGTAGATGGAAAATGGTCAGGCGGAGCGCCATTCCCTACCCTTTTCGACTTCCCCTTTTCGACTTCCCATTATCCCTTACCCATGAGCAACGTGCAAATTACGCGAAAAACGGCCAGGGCGCGCCGCCGGTATCGCTTCCGAGGGGGGGGCTTGCTTATTTTTTCGGCGGGAGTAATTTAACGGGATGCGGACCACGGGCTGCGTCAAACGTAAGGGCGCTCCGAGAAAACGTCGTGCCGGGCACCCTTCCGTTTCGCGTTCCACGTGGTGCGCCTCCAGCCGCCACCGGTCCGGTTTGGGTCAGGTGGCGCCTTTTTCTCGCTTTTACGAAACCGCCGGCTCAGGGTGCGCGTGCGCCGGGGCGGCTCAATCCGGGAGGAAGTAGATGAACGTTTACGACGCAGGTCACATCCGCAACGTCGTGCTGGTGGGGCATCAGGGCAGCGGCAAGACGATGCTGGCCGAGGCGATGCTCTTCGTCAGCGGCTCGCTCCGGCGGATGGGATCGATCGAAGAGGGGAGCACCGTCAGCGACTACCAGGAGAGCGAAAAAGAGCGGCAGATGTCGGTCTTTACCTCGCTCCTGCACGCCGAGTGGAAGGAGCACAAGATCAACATCCTCGACACGCCCGGCTACCCGGACTTCGTCGGCGAGGTGGTCACAGCGATGAAAGTGGCCGACACGGCCATCTACGTGATGAACGCCGCCGAGGGCGTCGAGGTGGGCACCGAGCTGGCCTGGGCCTACGGCGCGCAGTCCGCCAAACCCTCGATGTTCGTCATCAACCACCTCGACAAGAGCCAGGCCGACTTCCGGGGCCTCGTCAGCCAGATCAAGGAACGCTTCGGGCGCGGCGCCACCCTCGTGCAGATCCCCGGCGGCGCCGGCTCGCGCTCGGTCATCGACGTGCTGCTGATGAAGCAACTCTCGTTCCCCCGCGACAAGCAGGGGCAGCCCGTCCTCGAAGACATCGCGCCCGAATTCCAGGAGGAGGCCGAAGCGCTGCACAACGCCCTCGTCGAAGACATCGCCGAGAACGACGAGGGCCTGATGGAACTGTACTTCGAGCAAGGCTCGCTCACCGAGGAGCAGATGCGCCAGGGCCTGCACGAGGCCATGCTCCGGCGGCAACTCTTCCCCATCTTCGTCGCCAGCGCCACCGAGAACATCGGCGTCTCGCGCCTGATGAGCTTCATCGACAACGTCTGCCCCTCGCCCGCCGAGATGCCGCCCGCCGAGACCGTCTCGGGCGCCCCCG
>JBFGTT010000045.1:0-11885 GCA_041565995.1 Rhodothermales bacterium | reverse complement strand
GGCCGACACGCGGTCGCCGGCGCTGAAGAACTCCACGTCGCCGAGCCGGTCGGCCATGTAGTGCGTGAAGGTGAAGTCCGCCGAGAGGTTGGTCGTGGGACCGAGGCGTACGTCGAGGCCGCCGGTGAGCAGCACCTCGTCGCCGGGGTCGTAGTCTCCGGCCATGCTGCTGAGGGGTTTGTAGGGGCCTTTGTACTGGAAGGCCGCCCCGAGGCCCAGCACCACGTCCTCGCCCACCGGAAACGCCCACACCAGGCCCGGCTCGACGTTGAAGCCCTGCCCGAAGCCCGGCACGCGAAAGTTGAAGAAATGCTGGCTCAGCGAGATGGTCGTGAGGAATTCATCCTGCTCCAGTTCGCGCTTGCCGCTGGGCAGGTTCACCCCGAGGCTGGCTACCAGGCTGCTCTGGCCGATCTGCTCAATAAAGCTCAGGCCCAGTTGCACGTCGGTGAGGCCGCTGAGGCTCGTCACGCCGTCGCCCGTGGCCGAGGCGCCGCTGGCCAGCAGGCTGACGGCGAAGCGGCGTCCCAGCGGCGCAGAAATCGCCAGCGGCACGCTCACCTCGGCCAGCATGCTGTCGCCCTCGACGTAGCGCTGGTACGAGGCGCCGAAGGAGAGCCGCACGGGTTGCCGCTGGCTCGAGAGAAAAAGACCCTCCTCCTGGGCGAATCCCTCCGCCACCAGCCCCAGCAGCAGCATCGTTAGCAGCAAGCGTTTCACGCGATTCTCCGGTGAACCAATGGGGGGACAATCCGAGGGTCAGCGCACGAGCAGCATCGTCCGCGTCGAGCTAAAACGGTCGGCGTGGAGGCGGTAGACGTAGACGCCGCTGGCGGCGGGCCGGCCCGCCTCGTCGAGGCCGTCCCACCTGACTTCGTAGCGACCGCTGCGCTGCTCGCCCGTCACGAGCGTGCGTACGCGCTGACCCAGCACGTTGTAGACGGCCAGTTCCACGCGGCTCTGCCGGCTCAGACCGTAGCCGATGACCGTCTCGGCATGGAACGGGTTGGGATAGTTCTGCTCCAGCACGAAATCGACGGGCACGAGCGAGGCGCCCTCGCTGTGGGCCTCGGCGAAGGCTTCCGTGCCCACGAGCAGGCGCAGGCGCCGCACCGGACGCGCGGGCGTCAGCGCCACGGTGAAGGCTGCCCCCGGCAGCACGCGGCCCTCGTCGAGGTCGATCACGTAGACGGCGTAGCCTTCGGGCCGCGCGCCCCGCTCGACGAGCGCCACCTGGACCGACACCGCCGCAGCCAGCCCGTCCGACGGCGAAACCGCGAGTTCGAGGTCCCACTGCCCGCCGCCGGCCTGCCCCGGACGGAACGCGCTGGTCAGGCGCCGGCCCTCCTGCACGAGGCTCAGCCGCAGGTGCTCGCCGATGCCGGGCGGTTCGGGCAGATCCATCGGGTCCCAGCCCTCGGCGGCCTGCGCGGCAAAGCCGGCGAAGTTCTGCGTGTCGCGCAGCCCGCGCTCCGGCACCTCGGCCCGCAGTTGCACCAGGAACGACGCCTCGGGGAAAAGCTCGTCCGACGAAGCCTGCTTGGCCGCCTGCGCCGTGGCTTCGCGGTTGGGCACGGTGAGCGTCACCGGGCCGGGGTTCGGGTTGAAGACGAAGTAGCCCTCCCACGGCTCCAGCCGGGTCGGCCCCAGCAGATACTCGACGCCGTCGAAGAAGAACGGGCCTTGCACGAGGCCGCTGCTGCGCACCTCGGCGGTCGCCACGGCGAAGGCGAACGGGTTGGCGACCTGGCTGAAGCCCGGATTCAGGACGACGTCGAAGGCGCGGGAGGCATCGACCGACTGGCCGTTCTCGACGTCGAAGCCTCCGCCCTCGCGCGTGATGAGCCAGAAGGCCCTGGCGCCATCGAGCGGGCCGTCGTACTCCTCGAACTCGGCGTAGCGATCCTGCCGGGTCAGCCAGCGCAGCACGCGCCACAGGCTCTGGTCGTAGGTCCCGTAATCGTCGAAGAGCTGCGTGGGGATGGTCGGATCCTGCAAGTCGAGCGGCACTGAGGCCATGCGGTACTGCACCGCCGGGAAGGCGCCCGGCGCCTGCAGCCGTGCCACCTGCACGCGCTGGTGCACCGGCGCCGGAGAGCCGCCGGGACCGACCGGGGGGAAGGTGAACGAGAGGCCGTTCCGGGCCAGGCGGATGAAGTAATCGACGCCCCGCTCGGTGACGGCCTCCGCCGGGATCGTCCCGAGGAGCGCGTTGCCCTGCTGCGTCAGGTCGCGCGCCTGGAACTGATCCTCTCGCTGCCCGCCGAGGCGGAAGAAGAGCTGGCGCTCGTCCGGCTCGAAGCCCTCGGTGATGGTCGTGCGCAGGTCGAAGGGCTGGCCGGCGAGCGGTTCGGAGGTCGGCGCGGGCGGCTCGATGGTCGGCGCGGTGCCGGTGCCGGCGAGGGCCACCGTGGCGGCGCCGGCGCTGGTGACGAGGCGGAGGGTGGCCGAGAGCGGGCCGAGGCGCTGCGGCGTGCATTGCAGGACGACCTGGCGCTGTTGCGTCGGGGCGAGCGTGCCCGCCTCGCCGCCGCGCACGATCACGAAGGACGCGGCGTCCGCCCCTTCGATGCCGATGCTTCGGATCTCCAGGGGCGCGGTGCCGGTGTTGCGCACCGTGGCGGTCTGCTCCGCCGAGGCGCCGAAAACAATCGTCTGGCCGAACGGCATCACATCGGGCGCTACCTCAAAGCGCTGGAACAGCGCGACGACGGTTGCCTGGCCGAAGTCGTCGCCCTGGCCGTCGCCGGGGGTCGAGTCGGGGTCGGGCTGCCTGACGCGGGTGACCTCAGCGGTGTTGGTGTGCTCGCCCGCCTCGGTCACCGTCGCCACCACGTCGAGCGTGGCGGTAGCGTCGGCGAGCAGTTCGCCCACCGACCAGACGCCCGTGTCGGGGTTGTAGCCGCCCTGGCTGGCTGCGGCGCGGACGAAGGCGAAGCCGTCCGGGAGCCGGTCCGTCACGGAGATGTCGGTCGCCGTGCCCGGCCCCCGGTTGGTCAGGGTCACGGTAAAGACGACGTCCTGGCCCAGCTCCACCTCGGCGCGGTCGACTTGCTTGGCCAGTTCCAGGTCGGCCTGGCCGATGAGCACGACGCGGTAGTCTTCGACCTCGCCGTCTTCGGCAGGCCCGCCCGGCAGCAGGCCGCCGGCGCTGCTGAAGCGGAAGCGGGCGAAGGTTGCGCGCGCCTGCGCCGAGGCAGGGACGTTGAAGAGGAGACCGTTCACCCCGGCGATGAGGGCACGGTTGGCGAAGATCTGCTCGCCGGGGTCGTTCCAGTCGCCGTCGACGTTAAAGTCGATCCAGGCGTCGAGCAGGCCGGCGGCGCTGGCGCTCACCAGGACCTGCCCCGGCTGCCCGATGATGAGTTCTTCGGGGAAGCTGACGCCGTCCTCGTCGTCGGCGCCGGTGTCGTCGTCGCCGGTGGCCTCGGCGGTGGGCTGTCCGTCGCCCTCGGCGTCGATGCGTTCTCCGAGGCGGAGGGGTTGCACCCCCTCCGGCGGGAGGGCGTGGCGGGCGCCGTCGCTGTTGAGGCGGGTGGGATAGGTCGGATCGGGCGCGTCGCCGAAGTCGAAGGTTTGCGGCGCGGGGCGCTCGATGTGCGTGTCGTCGGCGGCGGTGTTGTCGTTCGGGTTGGCGTCCGGGCCGATGGCGCCGTCGTCGGCGATGGCGGCGGTGTTGGTGATCTGCTCCACGCCGTCGGGAAGAGGGTCGTCCACGATCACGGCGAAATTCACGGCGCCGTTTTCGCCGGCTGTGAGCGTGCCGAGGTCGAAGGTGAAGATGCGGTCGCCCGCGTCCGTCCAGCCGGGCGTGCTGCCGGCCGCGTCGAAGCGCGTGTTGGCGGGCAGCGTCTCCGTGATGACGACGCCGGTGACAAACTGCGCGCTGACGTTGGCGTAGCGGAGCGTGTAGCCGATGGCGCCGCCGGGCGGCACCGTCACGCCGCCGTCGTCCAGGGTCAGCGTCAGGTCGGGCTGGCTGACGATTTGCGCGTTGGAAAACTCCGAGGTATTGCCATTCGGATCGGTCACCGTCACGGTGATGAACGTGCCGGAGAAGTCGCCGGGGACGTTGACGCCGAAGGTGACATCGCCGGCGCCACCGGTGACGACGGCCGGGACGAAGCCGAGAAAGGCCCGCCCTTCGCCGAAGCCCGACGGGTCGGCGGCTGGGCTGTCGAAGAACTCCAGGCGGAAGGACGTGTTGGGGGTGCTGTTGAGCGTGGCGCGCACCACGGTCGTCGCGCCCGTAAAGCCGGCGGCCAGCAGCAGGGCGGTGTTCTGAAGGTTGTTGGGGCCGGCGTCGGCGTCGCCGGGGTCGTTGGGCGTGGGGCCGTTGCCGCCCAGGTCGATGCCGAGGCCGCCGTTGTCGAAGAGGAGATTGCCGAGGATGGCGTTGCCGGTGCCGGCGTTGTTGGTCAGGAGCACGCCCATGGTCCCGTTGAAGGCAATCGTGTTGCCCGCGCCGGCTGCCTCGCCGCCGACGCTGTTGCCCGCCGCGCCGTTGGCCAGCACCACGCCTTCGCCCACGTTGCCGAGGGCGCCGCCGGCGGCGTTGGGACCGATGAAGTTGCCCTGGACGAAGTTGTTGACGCTGCCGTCGATCTGTACGCCGTGGAGCACGTTGCCGGAGATGACGTTGCGCGCGCCGGCTGCCGTGCCGCCGATGGTGTTGCCCGTGGCGCCGTTGTCGATCACTACGCCGATGCCGTTGCCCACGGCGACGGTGCCGGAGGGGTCGGTGCCGATGTAATTGCCTCGCACGAGGTTGCCCGTCGTGGCGCCACCGTCGAGGTTTATCCCTACGAGGGCGTGCCCGAAGAAGACGTTGCGCGCGCCCGGCGTCGTGCCGCCGATGGTGTTGCCCACGGCGCCGTCCACGACGATGACGCCGAAGGCGCCGCCCTCGGTGCCGTCGAAGTGGTTGCCTTCGACGACGTTGCCGGTGCTTTCATTGCCGACCAGGAGGATGCCGCTCGTGTAGTTTTTGAGCACCAGGCCGCGTATCGTGGAGCCGCCGGTCGGCACGACGAACACGTCCTGCGTCCCGCCCCCCGACTCGATCTCGATCATGATCACGGCGTTCGAGCCGACCTGCGCGGTGTTGGGCACGGCGCCCGGCTGGGTGTAGCCGTCGATGGTCACGGACTCGAGGACGGCGAGGGGCGGGCGGGCCGGCTGGAGGCTGATGGTGTGCGGCCCCGGCCCGGCGATCTCGAAGTGGATCCTATCGTCGCCGCCGATGCCGGGGAGGCAGTCGCCGCCGGTGGTATCGGTGTTGACGTTGGCGTTTTCGAGGGCTTCGCGCAGTTCGCACCGGCCGTCGGTGGGCGCGAAGATATCCGTGGGGCTGTTGACCACGATGAGGGCCTGGGCCGCCGCCGGCGCCGGCAGGCTCGCCCCCAACAGGCACAGCCCGAACGTCATCCATGCGATCAAAACGATTGCGGCGTCTCGCATGACAGGTTCTTCGCGTTAGGTGGGCCGGGCACGGCGCGCGGCCCGCAGGTGCTGCATCGAGCCGGCCTACCAGGCGGTCTTTTCAGAGGATTGGGGGCGGCGCGGGATCCGGCTACTGGCCGCCTGCACGCTGGCCGGGCGGCACGACGGGCGGATCGGGCGGATCGGGCAAGCGTTCGGGCGGACGCGTGCAATCGAAGACATTGCAAGCGTCGTCGGGCCGACGGTGCTCCGTGCCGGGCACGAAGCTACGCCCCAGGCTGCCGTTCATGAGCAGCAGGCGGTTGTCCATCAGGCTGGCACCGCCGGCGGGCGTCGGCGAGGCGTCGTCTCGAAAGGCCGCCGTGAGGGCGTCGTCGATGGTGCCGCCGGCGCGCGCCATCCCCTCGGCCGCCTCGGCGCGCTGAAAGGCCGCGCTGAAGTTGCCGTCGAGGCCGGCGGCCTGCCCGAAGAAGCCGGCGGCCTCGCCGAAAGCGCCCGCGTCTTCGCGTTCAAGCCCCCGGCTGAAGGCCAGAAACGCCTGCAAGTTCTGCGTCGGGACGAACTCGATGCGCTGCCGCTCAGCCGACGAGAGTTCGAGGCCCATCTCGTCGATCAGGTCGAAGACGAGGCGTTTTTCGAGGGCGATGAAGTTGCGCAGGGCGTCGGCCTGGGCGTCGAGGTCGCGGGCGCTGTCTTCGGCCCACAGGTTGGCGTCGAGGCGCAGGTTATCGCCGCCGAGGACGTTGTAAGAGCCGCCGACGAGGCGCCCCGCGCCCACCAGGCACCCCACGCGCGGCGCCGTAGCCGGGTCGAATCGCGGCCCGGCAGCCAGCCGGATCTCGTCGAGCAGGTCCTGCAAACGCGCGCGTTCGACCAGCCGGATGGCGTTGAGTTGCGACAGGTCTATCGAGATCAACTCGGCCAGCCCCCGGCCCAGGGGCGCGTAGCGGTCGTCGGACCCCAGATACGCCAGCGGGTAGACGGCCACGACGCGCGGCTCCAGCGGCCCTCCGCACAGCGCCTGCCCCCGCGTCTGTGCGTCCTGCTCCGCCCGCACCCGCGCCTGGACTTCCTCCTCCATGCGCCGGCGCACCACCCAGGCGTAGCGCCCGGCCATCAGCCGCCGGTAGGGCGAGAGCCGCGACACGTCGGGATACTTCTCGTAGAGGCGTAGCGCCGTCTCCGTCTTGCCCAACGTCTCGTTGACGAGGCCCAGGTGGAAGAGCGTCTTCGGATCGTCCGGGGCGCGGGCGAAGGCCATCTGCAAGAATTCGCTGGCCTTCGGGAAGTTGCTCGTGCGCAGGTGGATCACGCCGAGGTCGCGCAGGGCGTCGGCGTCGTCGGGGTTGCGCTCGACGCGCCGTTGCAGCCTTTCGATGGCGGCCTCGTAGTCGGAGAGGTTCTGCTCGTAGGGCACCGAGGCGCAGGCGGCCAGCAGCAGGCACAGACCCACCAGCAAGCCGCCGGCGCACGCGCGCGCAAAGCACCTGGACCGGATCATAGCAGCATCCGTGTTTGGCCGTCGAGGACTAGGCACAGTGTAACGCTCTGCTCCCTCCCGCGCAACCGGCGCGCCGGCACGCCTCCCCGCACATCGTAAAACGTGCAGCGTAAAACGTAAGGGTGCTCCTGGATACGCGGCCGCGAAGCGCCCTTACGTTTTTTCGTTTTACGGCTTTCTACAGCCCCGCCCCGCTCGACGAGCCGGTATCCGACGAAGACGAGCCGGTATCCGGCGTGCCGGGCACGGTGGCGGCGGCCAGCACCGGCTTGAGGCTCTCGGCCTTCAGGCGGGCGCGGGCGTAGCTCGGATCGAATTGCTGGGCTTCGAGAAACTTCTCGTAGGCGGCCCGATAGTCGCCCTTTTCGAGCAGGTCCAGCCCTTCGGAATAGGCGCGCATGGCGTCGAGGTTCTTGGTCTCGGTGCGCGCGCCGACCTCGGTCTCGCTCAGCGTGCTATTGAGCGAGCGGGCCACCTTCAGGCTCAGCTTCTCGAGCAACTCGTAAAAATCCTTCGACCTGCCTTCGACGCTCTCGCCCAGCAGGATCTCGCTCGTCTCCACCTTGACCACGCGGGCGCTCAGGCGCATCTTATTGCCGTTGACGTAGATGCCGCCGAAGACCATCGCGTGGGCGCCCATCAGCTTGCCCATGTTCACGGCGGTGTTCTGATCGACGCGGCCCGGCTCTTTCTGCAGATCCAGTTCTTTGAGGATCCATTGCAGGTTTTCGCGGTCGACGAGCTTGAGGTCGATGGCGCCGCTGAGTTGTTCGATCATCATCGAGGAGAAGCCCCACTGCATGGGATCCCAGCGCTCGGTGTCGTCGAAGGCGTAGTTGCGGAAGTCCATCACGGCAACCGTTCGCAGCCCCGGATCGGCCTTGGGCACTTCGATCTCGCCGCGCACCTCGTAGTAGAGGTTCATCAGCGGCGGCGGCTCGACGTCGGGGTTGAGTTCGATGAGCGGCGGCTGGAGTTCGAGCAGGTCGGAGACGGCCTTGCGGGCCTCGTCGTAGAGGTTGCGGGCGATGTAGGCGCGGCCCAGGTATTCGAGGGCCTCTTTGCGCACCTCCACGTCGACCGCCTGGTCTTTGGCCAGGGCCGAGAAGAGGTCGGCGGCCGGCGCGTAGTCGCCGTTGTTGTAGACGGCGACGGCCTGGTCGAGGGCAGTCTGCTGGGCCTGTGCCGTAGCGACGGGCAGGAGCATCAGGAGCAAGCCGACGGCGGCGCGGCGCAAGAGGGCGGCGGCTTCGGAAAGACGGGGTGCGGCGTGCGGTATCATGGAAATCCTCCCCGGCAGGCGGCGCCTGCCTTCAAGTGGGCGTTGCGTCGTGG
This sequence comes from Rhodothermales bacterium, assembly GCA_041565995.1. Taxonomy (GTDB): domain Bacteria; phylum Bacteroidota; class Rhodothermia; order Rhodothermales; family JBFGTT01; genus JBFGTT01. The sequence continues at coordinate 3,607 of JBFGTT010000045.1, read as the reverse complement.
TCGATCCCGCTCGTGCCGCTGCGTCGCACCGGCGGAGGCGGGCGGTTACCTGGGTATGCGCTATTGCTTTCGAATTTGGAACTCCAGCTTCTGACTTTTTTCTTCGAAGGCCGGCTCGACGCGCACCGTCTGCGGCCCGGTGAGCACGTCGTAGAGCTGCCGGCGCACCTCGATTTTGTACGTCCCCGGCGCGAGGAGCAGCACCTTGTCGGTCGCCTGCGCCTCTTCCCGGTCGTTGACGTAAATGCCGGCCCAGACGGGCTGCCCGTCGCTACGCACCTGCACCGTGACGGGTTGCCGGAGGTAGCACGTCAGCGCTTTGATTTCGTCGGCGGCCAGCGTCAGCGTCGTCGTCGTTTCAAGGCCCTGGTAGCTGCACGAGACCGTTTTGGAGCCGGCTCGCACGGTGCAGGGCTGGCCCGCCTGGCATGGCTCGCCGGCCACTTTCACCGTGCCGCCCGCGCCGACGTTGAGCGTGAGCGTGGCCGTGGCGACCGGCGTGGGCGGCGGCGGCGTCGGGCCGGCTTCGCGTTCGAGGGTGACGGCGACGGGCAGGCGCTGGCCCGCCGACGCCTGGAAGCTTTGCCGCCAGGGCTTGAAGCCGTCCTTGCGGACCTCTACAACAACCGCGCCAGGCGGCACCTCGACGCCGTCGAGCACGCCGTCGGCGCCGGTCTGCCCACGGGCTTCGTCATTAATCAGGACACGGGCGTTGCCTGGCCTGGACGTGATGCGCAGCGTGGCGGCAGCCGCCGGCGGCGCAGGCCCCGGTTCCGAGGAGGCCACGGGCGCCAGCGTCAGGGTCAGCGCCGGCAGCGCGCCGTCCACCACGGCCAGCGTCGTATCGACCGCCGCGTAGCCGTCTTTGCGGATGCGGAGCGAGACGGCCTCGCCCGTTGCTTCGAGCGGCTGCTGCAGCGGCGTCTCGCCCAGGCGTTCGGCGCCAACGTACACCTCGGCGCCCGCCGGGTCGGTGGTGACCGAGAGCGCCAGCGGCGGCCCGCCGTTCGAGGGGCCGAGCCACAGGAAGCCGACGACCGCCAGCACCACGGCCAGCACCGCAGCCGCACCGGCAACCAGGTAGCGCCGGCGCACGGGCGGCTTCGGCGGGTAGGGCGAGACGGGCCGGATGATGGTCTCCTCGGACGGACCCGCCGGCTGCACCGCCTCGAAGGCCGCCCGCATCTCGCGCGCGCTCTGGAACCGGTCCGCCGGATCTTTAGCCAGCGCCTTCATCACCGCCGCCACCAGAGGCGTCGGCAGGTCGGGCCGGAAGGTCGAGGGTGGCGGAAAGTCCTCTTCGACGATGGCCCGCATGATGGCGAACTCGCCGCTGTCGCGGTCGAGGGGTAGCTTGCCGGCGAGCATCTGGTAGACGGTCATGCCCGTCGAGTAGAGGTCGCTGCGGTGGTCGAGGTCGCCGAGGCCGCGCACCTGTTCGGGGGACATGTAGTAGAGCGTGCCGGCGATGCCCTGCGTGAGGGTGGCGGCGCCGTCGCTCTGGCGCAGCTTGGCCAGGCCGAAGTCGGTCACTTTGACCGTGCCGGCCTTCGTCAGGAGGATGTTGCCGGGCTTGATGTCCCGGTGGATGACGCCTACGCTGTGGGCCTGTTCGAGGGCCAGGAGCATCTGGCGGATGATGGGCAGGGCGGCCTGCCAGGCCAGGGGGCCGCCCTGGAGCAGGTCCGTGACGGTGCCGCCGTCGACGTACTCCATGACGATGAACATGCCGGCGTCGGTCTCGCGCATGGCGTGCACGGCGACGATGTGGCGGCTGTCGATGCGGGCCAGCGCGCGCGCCTCGGCGCGGAAGCGGCGCACGAAGGCGGCGTCGCGCGCCAGCGCCGGGTCGATCATCTTGAGGGCGACGAGCTTGTCGAGGTTGACGTCGAGGGCTTTGTAGACGATGCCCATGCCGCCGCGTCCGAGCACGCTCTGGAGGAGGTAGCCGTCGATTTCCCGGCCTAGCAGCGGATCTATAGCCTTATCGTTGGCCATGGGCATCAGAGAAGCGGCATAGTCGGGCGCCGGCGTTTCGAGAAAGCTCCGGGCCTGATCGTTGGCTTCGAGCAGCGAGAGCACTTCGCGGCGCACGGCGGGGTCGTCCTGGCAGTGTACGTCGAGATAGGCTCGCTGTTCGCCGGGCGGCAGATCCAGCACGGCGTCGAGCAGGGTGTTGATGCGCTGCCAGCGTTCTGCATCCATGGGTTTCGGGGTGCTTCGGCCTGCCCTCCAACGTGGCCTCCTGCCGAAATATACGCGATTGGCGGCATGCTATGGGAAATGCAACGGGCACGTGGGCGGCCTGGTTCATTGCACGGCCACCACCAGCACGGTCACGTTGTCGGGGCCGCCGCGTTCGTTGGCCATGGCCACGAGGCGCTCGGCGGCCTGCTGCGGCGGCAACGCATCGACCACCTCCCGGATCTCTTCGTCGAGGACGGGGGCCAGGCCGTCGGAGCACAGCACGAACGTCTGCGGCGGCTTTACGGTGGTGGCTTCGAGTACGTCTACCTCCAGCGTGGCGCGGATGCCCAGGGCACGCGTGAGGGCGTGGCGGCGGGGATGGCGGCGGGCCTCCTCGGCCGTCAGCACCCCCTTGCGACGCAGTTCGTCGACGAGGGTATGGTCGCGCGTGAGTTGTTCGATGCCGTGCCGGTCGACGCGGTAGGCCCGGCTGTCGCCCACGTGGGCCATGTGGACGTGGCCGTTGACGAGCGCCAGGGCGGTGCACGTGGTGCCCATCGTGCGGAAGGCCGGCCCCTCGTGGGCCTGCTCGAAGACGCGCGCGTTGGCGACCTCGAAAGCCCGGCGCAAGCGCTCGCCGACCGACCAGGCGCGCGCGGCGAAGAAGGTCTGGCGAAGCACTTCGACGGCCAGGCGGCTGGCTTCTTCGCCGCGCTCGTGCCCCCCCATGCCGTCGGCTACGACGAAGAGGCGCTCGGCGGCTTCGTCGGCGGGCGGCTCCTGGAAGCACCCGTAGGCGTCCTCGTTGGCTGCGCGCACCCGTCCTACGTCGGAGCAGGCGCCGACTCCGACGGTTTGGTTAGATTTTGCCTTCCACCAGGTCATAGATTTTGCCGGCCCGGCGCAGCCTGCGCCGGTGGCGGGGGCTGCCCGTCTCTTCGTAGGCGCCGCGTGGGCAGACCGCTTCGGGCCGATGTGGCATGAGGGGTCTATGCACAATACGACTTTCGCGTCGTCCCTGGATCATCGCTGCCTCACTTTCTCCCAAGAAACGTCTTTTTTCGATGAATACCAACCCCAAAAAAGGAGCAATCCGGTCGGCTAGAGCCGCGCCGTCAGCGCGAGCAGTTCTTCGGCGTTGAAGGGTTTGCTGAGGTAGGCCGAGAAACCCATCTCCAGAAAGCGTTCGCGGTCGCCGGGCAGGGCGTAGGCGGTGACGGCGGCGATGGGCACGGTGCGGTAGGCGGGCATGGCGCGCAGTTCGCGCAGCACGTCGGCACCGTTGGGGCCTTCGCCCAGGTTGATGTCCAGCAGCACCATGTCGAACTCGGTGCGGAAAGCCTCCAGCAGCGCCTGCTCGGCGTCGGCGACGACGGTAACGCTGAAGGCGTCTTCGAGCAGGCTCTCGATGAGGTATTGC
>JBFGTT010000044.1:0-12021 GCA_041565995.1 Rhodothermales bacterium | reverse complement strand
CTTCCTGCCGTCCTTCGAAGAAGACGTGCGCCTCGGCGGAGCCTCTGAGGATGAAGGGTACGGGCTGATTGCCGAGCGGTCCGCCGACGAGCTGGACGAGCGCCGTCGTCTGCTCCATGATGTCCACTTCGACGATGCCGGTGTTGTGGATGGCCTTGACGATGAAGATACCCGTCGGGGCGCCCTGCGGGGTGAAGAGTTCGATGGGGTTGGCCGGGATCAGGTGGACGTAGCGCTCGAAGGGCGGCTTCTCGCGGATCGTCGCCTCGATGCGCAGTTCTTCCTGGTTCTGCAACCGTAGCCCGCCCACCTCGATCTCGAAGAAGACATCGAAGAAGCTGCTGGCGTCGCCGTCGTGGAACGGGTCGAGATCGAGCCAGCCGGGGTGGTTGTTCTCCAGCTCTTCGATCTGCCCGCGCGAGGCTTGCCGGGGGTTGAGCGTCAGCGTAGCGCCGCCGCCGGTGAGGCTCAGCGCGACGATTTCGGTTTCTACTTCGTCGAGGCCGTTGTCGTCGTCGTCCTGGGCGTCGCCTTCTTGCGGTCCTTCGAAAAAGACATCGATCTCGGCCCGTCCGCGCAGGATGAAGGGCACCGGCTCGTCGCCGAGCGGGCCGCCGACGAGTTGCACGAGCGCCGTGGTAGCCTCCAGCACGTCATGCTCGACGGCATTCGGCGGCGGGGGCACGTCCTCGACGACAGTGGTGCATTGCTCCTCCTGCCCGCCCGGCGGCCCGCCCTGGAACGAGATGTTGAAGGTGGTGGTGGCCCCCCCCGGCGCCACGGCGGTGAGCCGGAAGCTGAAGTTGACCTGCTCTTGCGGTTGCAGCGTCCCGGCTTCCAGGCGTCCCTGCTGGGGCTGCTGGATCGCCCACGCGCCCCGGTCGGTCGTGTAATTGCTGAGCACCAACTGGTTCGTGACGGTCACCGTCAGCACGACGTTGTTGAGCGGGATGTTGCCGGTGTTCTGGATGAACCCGTTGAAGTTCAGGTTCTGGCCCATCTGCATCGTCTGCGGGATCCCGCCGCAGAGTTGGGCGGCCTTTTCCGGCCCGGCTTGCCCGCGCGATCCGGCGGTGAAGGCGGGCGTCTGGGCCAGGGCGGTGCCCGAAATCAGCAAGAGCAGCGTGCCCAGGGCGACGAGGGTGCGGCTGAGAGCGTTTTTCATGGCGCTGGATACTTTTGGGTGAGCAGAAGGCGGCTCCTGACAGATCCGTCCGGTTGAGTAGAGCGTTAGGCGACCCACCCAGGTCAGGTGTAGGGTCGCAGGGCTTCGCGCAGGGCGTCGGGGATGGGGGTCGGGGTTAACCGCCCGCCCTCGCGCCGCATGCAGGCGATCTCCTGCGTCCCGCGCGCAATGCGTTCTTCGCGCCCGTCGTGGACGCGGTCGTAGGCGAAGCCGAGCGTCATCCGGTTCTGCCGGAGCGCTTCGAGGCGCATCCGGACGACCACTTCGTCGAAGGCGCGCACCTCGGCCAGGTACTCGCACGAGACGTTGAGCGTGACGAGGGCCAGGTCGTATTCGAGCGCAGCCAGCACCTCGGGCGCGTGCTCGCGAAGGAACAGCTCCCGGCACCGGCCCTGCCAGCGCAGGTGGTTGACGTAGTAGACGTTGCCGACGAGGTTGGTCTCCTCGAAGCCTACCACATGCCGGTATTCGTAAGCGCGTGTGCCGTTTTGTCCAGGCATGGCTGGGCGTCAGGCTCGTGTGGTCCTTGCGGTTTTAGCTGAAAACGGCTGCTCTAGCCGCTTGATGAACAGCCGGGCTGGGCGAAGCGGACGACCCCAGGATCGCAAACGCCGACCGCCCCGAACTCCCCTGCATCTCCGTCACGAAAGTAGCGGCGCGGAGGCCGCCTGCGGCCAGGATCACCCATCCATCGCCCGCCGCAGCGTCGAGCACCAGCGGCGTGCCGGGCGGGGCGGCGGCTTTTTTCAGGCTTTCGAGGGCGGTCCAGACGCGCGTGGCGGCGGCGTCGATGGCTTCGCCGGTTTCGCGGGCGATCAGAAGGGCCAGGTCGAAGCGCTCCGGGCCGAGCAGGTCGCGCCAGCGCGCCTCGGAGCGAGGGCGGACGGCTTCGACGTCGCAGCCGAGCGGCCCGGCCCCGGCGACGGCCAGCGTCAGCCCGCCCGCGTGCGCCGCCGAGACGCTGCGCGCGCCGTCGGCTTCCGGCTTTCCGTTCGTCCGTCGATGGATGGCGCTTTCGTCGCCGAGCGCCTGCCGGATGGCCCGGTCGCTCCGCGCGCGGCGTGCCACGGCGCCGTCTTCGAGCACGGCTACCGAGACATCCGCCGCCGGCATCAACTCCTGCATCCGGCGTTCGAGGTAGGGGCCGAGCAACGGCGCGGCCCAGACATTTCCGCCCGGACTCGGCCCGACGCGTTGCAGCCGCAGGCCCTCCCACCGTTCGATCACCCGCCCGGCGGCGTCGGCCACGGCCACGTCGTAGACGAACGTGTCGCCCCGACGGGCGCGCTCGCGGGCGTGCACGAAGCGCGGGCCGGAGGCCGCTTCGCCGCAGCGCAGCCGGTCCACGCCGACGGGCACGAGCGTGGCGTGGGGGATGCAGGCCTGGATGGCGTGGAGGGCGGCGTCGCGGGCGCCGGGATCGCCCAGCACCAGGTCGGCGGGCAGATAGCGCCCGAACCAGGAGACGGCCTCGTCCGGCGCGATCTCGGCTACGCACGCCGTCGCGCGCAAGCGCCGGTAGCCGCGCAGCCGCCGGAAGCGCCCCCGGTGGAAGAGGATTCCGCCGTAGAGGTCGCGGTCGGGATCGAGGGGGATCGGCTCGTCGCCGCGCGGGATCTCCGGGATTGACGCCGGGGCCGACGCCGGCGCGCCGAACCGGCACACGGCCCGGAAGTGATCGGTCTGAAACGCCGTGCTCTCGCTGCGCAGGGCCACCTCGACCACGCCCGGCGCGCGCAGAAGCGCAGCCACGCGGATCGTCACGCCACCGCCGGGCACGGCGACGGGCCGGTTGAAAGACACGTCCTCGAAGACCGGAGGCCCGGACGCCTCGGCCAGCGCCGTGGCCGCCTGCGCCATCGCTTCGAGGCCCACGACGGCGGGCAGCAAGCGCTCTCCCTGCAACACGTGGTCGTCCAGGTAGGGATCGGCGTCGGGAGCAAGCTGTGCCTCGACCACCAGCTCGACGCCGGGGACGTAGCAGCGCGGCTGCTCCAGAAAGCGAAGGAAGGGGAGGTCGGGCTGTTCGACCTGGAGCGTCGGCGGATCGCCGAAACGCCCCGCGACGACGACGGCGCAGCCGGGCACGGGCCGGGCGAGCAGGCGCAGCAGCATCGCGACGGCCTCCTCCGGCGGGAGGGGGGTGACGCCCCGGTGCAGCAGCGCGTCGAGGCTGCCCAGGCGCGCGCCCATCCCCACCTCGCTCCAGACCGACCACTCGACGGCCAGGCAACGACACGACGGATGCGCCCGCTGCCAGCGCTCGGTCTCTCGCGTCAACCATTCGTTGGCCAGCGCGTAGTCCGCCTCGCCCGGCAGGCCCATGCGCGCGATGATCGAACCGAAGCCGAGGAGCAGGCGCAGGCGGGCCGGGTCGAGGGCGGCCAGCACGTTGAGCAGGCCCGCCACCTTGGGCGCCAGCGTCGCCAGCACGGCGGCCTCGTCGAGCGCGCCGAGGCGTTGGGGGACGTTGCGGGCCGCCCCGTGCAGCACGGCGGTGACCGGGCCGAACGCCGCCTCGGCGGCAGCGACGGCGGCGCGGACGGCCCCGGCGTCGGTCACGTCGGCGGCGAGGTAGCGGCAGCGCAGGCCCGCCCCGTTCATGCGGGCGAGCGTGGCGGCGACTTCGGCGTCGGCGTCGGGATGGGAACGCCCCAGCAGCACCAGACGCGCGCCGGTCTCGCGCCCTAAGGCCAGGGCGCACGCGGCGGTGATGCCCTTGCCGCCGCCCGTCACCAGCAGCACGTCGTCCGGGCCGAGCGGCGCCTCTGCCGGGGCTTCGTGCGGCGGCAGCAGCCGGAGCCGGGGTTCGCGCCGCGTGCCGGCGGCGTCGTAGTGGGCTTCGACGTAGCCGGCGGCGGCCTGTGCTTCGGCCAGCACCCACGCGGCGGCGTCGGGATGATCCGCCGGCACGTCCACGACGCAGACGCTCAGGTGCGGTGCTTCGAGGTGCAGCGTGCGGGCGAAGGCGGCGGCCCCTCCGCCGTGCTGCACCAGCACGAAGCGGCTCCCCGCGCCACTCGCCATCGCCGCGCGGGCGCCGTCGAGCAAGAGCCGCACGTGCGTCGCGCCCGGATCCGGCGGCAGGCCCACGACGACGCCGTCGCCCGGCCCGTCGCGGTCGAAGGCCTCCTTCAAAGCCGGTGTGAGCGGATACTCAGGGAGGGCCATGACCTGCCAGGCGCCCGCCGCCTCGGCGCCCAGGGCGCGGGGCCGCGCCCGCTCCACGAGTGCCACGGTGAAGGGTCGGATCCACGCATCGATCCCGGCAGGCAGAGGCGCCGCCGCTTGCGCCGGGGCCGGACCTTCGAGGCGGACGCGCGCTTCCAGGGCTTCGGCCACCTCGGCCAGCGTCGCATCGGCGTAGTTCGTCGGCGCCGCCGAGGGCGCCAGGTGGAGCCGCCGCCCCGCCTCCACGAGCAGTTCGCTGACGGTGATGGAGTTGAGGTGCAGATCGCTCAGCAGGCGGTCTTCGTCGCGCACCGCCGCCAGCGGCAACTCGGCGCGCTCGGCCACGAGCCGCCGGACCAGGTCGATGGCGGACTCCGGCGTGCTGCGCTCGGCGTGTGACGCTTCGAGGGCGGCAGCCGGCGAGGAGGCGCTGCCGTTGCGATAGGATCGGGGGAAGGCGCCGGCCGAAGGGGGGGTCGAGGAGGCGAAATCGAGGGCGGGAGCCTGCTCGCAGGGGTTGACGAGGAAATGCGGCCGCCAGTCGAGCGAGAAAGGCCGGGTGAAGCGTCCCTCGAAGAGCGCGTCGGGGCGCACCGGGGCGCCGAGCGCGAAGGCCGCGCCGACGGCCTCCAGCCATCCCCGCAGCGACGCCCCGCCGGCGTCGGTGGCTACGGCGGGCACGTCGAGGAAGGCGGCGGCCAGCGTGCTCAACACCCGGCCCGGCCCTACTTCGATCCACAGATCGAGCCCCTGGGAAGCCGTCGTGAGGGCCTCGGCGAACCGCACGGGGGTGGTCACCTGACGGCAGAGCAGCGCGGCCAGGTCTTCGTCCGGCGCCAGCGGCCCGCCGGTGACGGTAGAGACTACCTGGCGCTGCAACGGCTGCCAGGCCATCCCGGCCAGGTGTGCGGCCAGGGGCGGCGCCGCCGCCGCCACGAGCGGCGAGTGGAAGGCGTGCGAGACGCGCAGCCTCTGCGTGCGCCAGCCACGCGACCGGGCGCGGGCCAGCACGGCCTCCACCGCGTCGGCTTCGCCCGAAAGGACTGTCTGCGCCGGCCCGTTCAGCCCGGCGATGAGGACCGGCGCCGCGCCGATCAGCGCCTCGACTTCCTCCAGGCCTGCCGCGACGGAGGCCATCGCGCCCGTCGGGTCGCCCAGGTCGGCCATCGCCCGGCCCCGCGCCGTGGCCACGTCCAGCAGCGCCGCCTCGTCGAAGGCACCCGCCCAGTGCAGCGCCGTCAGTTCGCCGAGGCTGTGCCCGACCGCCGTGCACGCCGTCACGCCGCAGTGCTCGAGTACGCGCAGGCCCGCCACCGAAGCCGTGACGATGGCCGGCTGCGCCAGGTCCGTCGCCACGCCGTCGCCATCCTTCGGAAACAAAGCCCCGGCGTAGCGCGCCCGCACCGATTCAAAACGACGACGCCAGGCGCCGCCGTCGAGGTGCGCCGGGGATCCCTGGCCGGGGAAGAGAAACCCGATGCGCGGCGCACCGCCGTTGAGGCCGAGCGCCACGCCCGTTTCGAGCCGCGTGGAGGCCGCTTCCTCCAGCCACGCTGCCAGGGTTTCGAGGCGTTGTGCCAGTTCGGCGGGGGTGGCGGCCACCACGGCGGCGCGGGCCGCGCGAGCCTCCAGCGAGGCAGCCAGGTGCGCGGCCAGATCCGTCAGCTCGGCCAGCGAGAGCTTCGGCGCGAAGGTCAGCAGGTGCGCCACCTGCCGGCGCAGCCCGGCCCGGTCGCGCGCGCCGAGCAGGAACACCTCGGCCTCCTGGGCGGCGGCTTGCAGCCGCTGTTCGCCTGCGTGGAGCGCGCCGCGCCGCCGGGGCGCTGTGCCTTCGAGCACGACGTGCGTGTTGATGCCGCCGAAGCCCATGGCGCTGACGCCTGCGCGGAGCGGCGCCCGCGCGGGCCAGGGTTCGCCTTCGCGGAGCACCCGGAGGGCGGGCGCCGCGCCCGTTAGTTCGGCGTGGGGCGTTTCGCAGCCGGTGGTGGGCGGCAGCCGTTGGTGATGGACGGCCATCGTGGCCTTGAGCAGCCCGGCCAGGCCCGCCGCCGCTTTCGTGTGGCCGATGTTGGCTTTGATGGAGCCGACGGCTGCCGGCGGCGCCTCGGAGGCGGCGTCCCGCCGTGCCTGCGCCAGCACGCGCAGTTCGACGGCGTCGCCCACGCGCGTGCCGGTGCCGTGCCCCTCGAAGAGGGCGACCGTCTCGGGACCGAAGGCGGCCCGGCGGTAGGCCCGCCGCAGCGCCAGGAGTTGCCCCTCGACGTCCGGGCGCGTGATGCCTCCGGCGCCGTCGGACGAGACGCCCCAGCCGCGAATGACGGCGTAGACGCGGCGGCCCTGCCGCAGCGCCTCCGCGTGCGGCATCAGCACGACGAACCCGCACCCTTCGCCGGGGATGAAGCCGTCGGAACGGGCGTCGTAGACCCGCATCGGCCCGGCGGCCAGCGCCCCTGTTTTTGCAAACCCGACGAGTTCGAAGGGATCGAGGCTCAGGTCTACGCCGCCGGCCAGCGCCACGTCCAGGTCGCCGGCGGCCAGCGCCGTGCAGGCGTGGATGACGGCCAGCAGCGACGAGGCGCAGGCTCCGTCCACCGTGTAGCCCCCACCCTGGAGGTTGAAGTAGTTGCAGATGCGCCCGGCGATGGTGTTGGAGAGGCCGCCGGCCAGCGTCTCGGCGCCCACCGGCGGAAACGGCGCTTTGTAGCGGTCTTCGAGGGCCGCGAGGAAGGGGCGGCGCTGCTCCGGCGTCCATCCGTCCTCGGCCAGGGCGGCGGTCAGCACGCGGCGCACGTAGGGCCAGCGCAGCCGCATCACGTTGGCCCGCGAGAACTCGCCCGTGAGCGTGTTGCCCAGCATCACGCCCGTCGCCTCGCGGGGCAGCCCCTCGCCGTCGGGGAAGCCGGCGTCTTCGAGGGCGCGGGCGGCTACGTCGAGGGTCAGCCAGTGCGCCAGGTCCGCCGCGCGGTAGGTGCTGCCGGAGACCCGGAAGCGGACGCGGTCGAACGCGTAGCCTTCGAGGACCGCCGCCTGCAGCGCGTAGGTGCGATCCGGCGCGTCGCGGTCGTCGGAGCCGTAATCGTCGGCGTTGAGGCGTTCGGGGGGGAGTTGCCGAAAGGCGCGGCGTTGCGCCAGGACGTTCTCCCAGAGCTCCTCCGGCGAGCCGGCGTCCGGATACCGACACCCCATGCCGACGATAGCGATGGCTGGCCTCTTCATGCGGACCTCCGCAGCGCGGACTCAGATTTCACGTTCGTAGGCGGCCTGGCGCCCGTTGGTCGATAGCGCGGGCAGCGCCGGCGTAGGCCGCACCACCGTCGGGACCTGCACGGGGATCGGCGCCGGGACCTGCCGGAGCGCGCGCCGGCGTGCCAGCGCCGCCTGAAGGTGCAGCCCCATCCCACGCAGGGCACAGACGACGGCGAGGGAGAAGAAAAGCCCGAAGACCACGTGGATCACCATCAGCACGGCATAGGCCGCCGCCACGGCAGCCCCGAAGAGCACCTGCGCGCCCGGCTTGCCCGGCGAGGTGGCCGGATCGGTCACCATGTAGAAGGTGAAGAGCACGAAGGCCACGCCGGTCATGGGCATCCAGGCGGCAGCCACCGGCGTCCCGAAGAACCAGCTACGCAGGATCGCCTGGAGGAAAAAGCCGCCCAGCCAGGCCGCGATCAACGGCATGCGCTTCGTGAAACGGGCGTTGAGGTAAGTCCCGGAGCAGACGATGAGGCCGGGCAGGATCCAGTCCGCCGCGCCCACCAGGTTTTCGGTGAAGTGGTAGGGCGGCGCGATGCTGACCCACGGAAAAAAGATCAGCACGACAGCGATGCCCAGGTTGGAGGGGTTGAAGAAGTGCCGAGTGCCCTGGCCTACCGGCGCCCGGAAGATGGCCTTGGCGCCGACGGCCACCGCCGCGCCGAAGGCGATGGGCCAGAGCTGGTCGTTGGCGTAGAGCAGCATCGCCAGGGCCAGCCCGGTGATGTGGGCCGGCAGCAGGAAATCGACCAGCGCCTTGAGGCCGCCGGCAAACCGGGGCGCGCGCCCCTTCGTCCACGCCTCGATGCCTTCGAGCAGCAGCGCCATGGCGTAGGCCACCGCCAGGGCCACGAGCGGCTGCGCGACCGACTGCTCGAAGCCGAAGAACAGGTGGCCGAGGACGTTAAACGCCGTGATGGCCACGGCAAAACGGCGCAGCCCGCCGAGGCGATGGACGTTGTACCACTGATCTTTCAGCGTTTTCAGCCGCATCGGTGAACCTCCGCGTTAGGGCCGGCGCAGCACGAGGGTGTGCCAGCCCGGCGAAAGGGTGAGGGTGTCTCGAAGCGCCCGGCCCTGCCCGTCGCGCCAGCGCAGTTCAACCTCCAGCCGGGCCTCCGGGGGCAGGGCGCCCAGGCCGAAGTGAAGGTCGGGGCTGCGCTTGCCCGCATGGCCGTTGCCGCCGTCCACCTGCGCCGTGAGCCGCCGCCCGTCGGGCAGGCGGACCGTGGCCGAGGCCCCGATGGCGGGATGGGCCGTGATCGCTTGCGTAGGATGCCCGGCCAGCAGGCGCGTCTGCGGCGCGGCCTCCTGCGCCGAGGGCAGCAGCAGGTGCAGCCCCAGGAACGCGCCGGGGGCAGGGCCGTCGTTGCGGTAGAAGCGCGACGGCTCCCACTGGTTGGCGTAGGCCAGGTCGAGGTCGCCGTCGCCGTCGATGTCGGCGGTGGCGATGGCGCGCGTCACCTGGGGAGCGTCGAGGCCGAGGGCCGGGGCCAGGTCGAAGTAGCGCCCGCTCCTGGCGCGCACGAAGAAGGGGTTGTGGCGGTGGCCGCTGAGGTCGTCGCCGGGCTGGAAGCGGGGCCAGAGGCGCGCGTCGGCCAGCAGCTCGTCGTTGCCGGTGGCCAGTTCTTGCAGTTCCGGCCATCGGTTGGCCGTGCCCTTAACGAAGCCGGTGGCCTGCACGGCTTCGAGCACGCCGTCGTTGTCGAAGTCGGCCAGGCGGGCGTCCCAGCTCCAGTCGCTGCGGGAAAGGCCCAGCGGCTCGCTGCGGTCCACGTAGGGCGCCACGCCCTGCTGCATGCGCTCGACCCGGCCGGTGCTGACGTAGACGAAGTGGCTCTCTTCCAGGGCGAACTCGGCAGCGATGTTGCTGACGTAGAGGTCGAGCCATCCGTCGCCGTTGAGGTCGCCGAAGTCGACGCCCATGCCTTTGAACGAGTCGCGTCCGAGCACCTTGGAGCCGGGCGTCATGAAGGTTTTGCGGCCTTCGAGCACGGCGAAGCGGAGCCGTCCGGGCGTCGAGCGGTTGTGCAGGAGGCGGTCGGGGCCGAAGTCGTTGGCGAAGTAGACTTCGGGCAGCAGGTCGCCGTCGAGGTCGGCGGCGCCCACGGCGAGGGTCCAGCCCCGCGCGAGGCGCTCGTCGAGGACGCCCTCGGCCTCTTCGAAGCGCACCGAGGGAGCCGGGCCGGCGGCGGCGTCTTTCCAGAGAAAGAGGCGGCTGGTCCCGCCGTTGAAGGCCCGCGACATCGAGTGCTGCATGATCCTCGCGGAGCCTTGCGCCCGGCGGTCGAGGATGCGGTCGCCGTCTTTGAAATAGTTGCCCAGGATCAGGTCGGCGTGGCCGTCACCGTCGAGGTCGGCGCGCGTGGCGGCATTGGTGAACCAGCGTTCGAGGCGGGGCGCCAGCTCCTGCCGGACGAAGGCGTCCGGGGAGAGCGCAGGCGCCTGTGCGCGCCGCAAGAACGCGACGGGCGTGCGCCCCCAGTAGTAGACGAGCACGTCCGCCCAGCCGTCTTCGTTGAGATCGCCCGGCAGGCAGCCCATCGGGGCCATCGTCTCGGCGTCGTAGGGCAGCGGGGTCGGCTCCAGGGTGAAGGGCGCGTAGCGCGGCGGCGTACCCGGCGCGGGCGCCACGATCACCTGGTCGGTGCGCACCTCCACGTAGCACAGGTCGTTGGGCAACCCGTCACGGTCGAGATCGTGCAGGGCCACCGAAGCGCCGACCGACGAGATCCAGGCGGAGATGCGTTCGAGGCTCGGATGGACGGGGCGCACGCTACGGTGCGTCGGACCCGGCACCTCCGGCATCGGCAGTTCGGTGAAGGCAAAGCGGGCCGCCAGCGCCGCCTCTTCCCGCTCCGAGAGATTCGGCAGGCGGGTGAATCCGTAGAAAACCAGGATCAGCGCCAGCGCGACGAGGCGCGCGGCGTGACGCCGCAGGCTCCTTCCAGCTCTCATAGCGGTATCTCCTGTGATGATCGAAACACGACGCGCCGCAGAGCACCTCCCCGGACGACCCGCGCGGCCCCGCCGGTCAGGACACGAGGACCAGCGGCGGCGCCAGGGCGAAGCGGGCTTGCAGGCGGCGGCGCCAGACTTCGTAGGCCGGCACCGCGCCGTCGAAGGGCAGCGCGTGCAGCGCACGCTCGGTCTGCGCAGCGGCCTCGGCGGCGGACGTGCCGCAGATGACCCCGCAGGCCGCCTCGGTGTGCGGCGCCGGGTTGCCGGCTCGCCGACGGGCCTGGGCCGCGAAGGCCGCTCCCTGCGCCAGGGACGGTCGACAAGCGCCGGCGGCCTCGTGCAAGGCTTCGAGCGCCGCCTGCTCGACGCCGCCGGCGTAGGCGCAGGCCAGCCCGACGCCGCTCCAGAGGTCGGCCCGGCGAGCCTGCGGAAAAGCCGCGACGGTAGCCGGGATCTGCGCCACGTCGGCGCCATCGACGAACCAGAGGCTGCGGCCCAGGCCCTGGTCGAAGACGCGGCGCGCGTAGCCGGCGAGCCGCCGGGGCAGAGCCTGCCGGCGCACGAAACGCGCCGGGTGGAAGTAGCCTTCGTGGAAGCCGTAGCCGTCGACGGCCAGCCAGCCGAGCAGCGGGTCGAGGCGCCGTAGCGGTCGCGCTACGCGCCGGCGGAGGCGGGCCAGCGCCCAGCCGGCTCCCACGTGCACCATGTAGACGTGCGCCGCGCCCGGCCCTTCGAGGAAGGCCGCCAGGCGGCGTCGGCGCCGGGGGAGGAGCTCGTCGAGCAGCGTCAGCGCCATGGCCGCGCCCTCGAAGGCAAAGCCGCGCCAGGCCGGGTCGATGGCGGCCAGGCGCCCGGCCAGCGGCCAGGCCTCGTCGTCGAGCAGCGCCGCGTGGTAGCCGTCGAGGAAGGTCTCCCCGACGCGCTCGAGGCGTTGTTGCACCTCGGCCCGGCACGCCCGAAAGCCGCGCCGCGCGAAACGGGTTTCCTGGAGCGAGATCCCAAAGAGGCGTTGCCGCAGGCGTCCCATAGGTCCACCGTTGCCGTTGGGGGGCGGAAGCTAGGTGCGAAGGGGCAGCTTCAACTCCAGCCCCCATGCCTTCAAATAGGGCGCGATTCGGGCCGGGATGTCGTCGAGGGTACGCAGGTAGCGGCGTTCTCCGCTGCCCACGTGGGTGATGTGCCCGCGCCACTGTCCCTCCTGCACGTCGTCCGGCGCTTCTTCCAGCCAGATCTTGATCACGAAGGAGTGGGTGTTGGATTCAATGGAAACCATCACGTTAGCCCATTATCGCCAGCGCGTTGTGCCACTCTCTCGTGACCCTCCGATCCTGCTCCTCAACGATACGCGCGCGGCGGATCACCGAGCGTGGGCGCGGCGTGGGCGCGGCGGTTGTTTAATCGTTGCCGGCGCGTTTCACCGCAGACGGGACTGGAAAGGGTGGGGGGCGGAG
>JBFGTT010000043.1:0-12030 GCA_041565995.1 Rhodothermales bacterium | reverse complement strand
ATGACCCGTTCGGCCCGGACGGTGCCTTGCCCTTTTATCAGGTTCCAGAAATCTACTTCCTTGCCTTCGAATTCGGTGTGCGTCCACGGATTCCAGATGCCGTAGTGGTGATAGTGATCGGGGGGTTGGATGCGGGTGAGGACGGCGCCCGCCGGCGACCAGAGCGGATGAATAAACCCGCTGCGGCTGTAGATCTTATCTACCCCTTCCGGGACTGGTTGGAGCGCATAGCGATAGGCGAGGACCGGCTTATCTCCCAGGCGTACCTGCAAGCTTTCTCCATCGTCCTCTACCTGTACCTGGCTGCCCCCACCAGGCGGCTGGCTCGCTCCGAGCGTTCTTAATTCAAAATTTCGAACGGCGCCCGGTCGGGTTGCTCCCTTGAGGAGCCAGGTTAAGCGGCCAGGGGCGCCCGGTTCCAGTTGGGACGCTACCGGTACGTCGCCGCCTCCGGTGATCTCGTAAAGCTGCAACGCGCCGGCCTGCAAGCGCAGCGGGACGCCTTGCAGGCTCGCCGTGACGGGTACGTTAACCCGCTCATACTTTCCGGAATGGACGGAAAACGCGGCGACAACGCTGGACTGGGCCTTGACTAAAGCGGCAGGCGCGAGGAACAGAAGGGTGGCAATCAATAAACGGGGGGAAACGGATATGACGCGGTTCCTCGGCATAAGGCCCGAACAGGTTTTCTTTCCGAAACAGCAAGCCTCACAACAAACCATGCTGCCTTGAGCAGGGCGTTCCGTTCACTCAAGGCAGCATGGTTTGCTCTGTTCGCTCAACGACTAGTAGCCCGGATTCTGCCCATACCCGCCGGAGGTGCGGAGAATCTGGTTGGTCGGGATGGGACGCAGCAGATGGTGCGCAGCGAGGCCGGTGGCTTCCGGGTTGTGGGCACGAACCCTTTCCATCAGCTTGCCGGTCCGTTTCAGGTCGAGCCAGCGCTTGTACTCGCCGTAGAGTTCTCTGGTGCGCTCGTCCAGGATGAAGTCGAGGGTTACGTCGCCCGCCGAGACCTCCATCTGCGCTTCCATACCCGGCCATGCCGCCCGGCGTCTCACCACGTTCAGGTGCTCGGCGGCTTTGGCGGCGTTGCCGCTCTGCAGGTACGCCTCGGCGGCGAGCAGGTGGGTTTCCGCCAACCGAAACACGATGAAGTCACGGCTGCCACGGGTTTCGTTGATGTTATCTCCTCGCTTAAAATCATCGTGCTTTTTAAGCGAGGGAAACATGTTGATAAACGCGCCGTCGCGCCGGTACCAGTCCACGACCACCAGGCCGGGCGGTCCGTTATCGATCAGGGCCTGTTCTTCGGCGGGCGTGAGGTCGCCGGCGGGCGTAATGATGGCCAGATCCCCTACGGAAGCTCCTGGCGGCAAGAGCCCTCGATCGGCCCCGAGTTGGTTGTAGTACCATTCCGTTTGAAAGATCTTGCCATACCGGGAGTCCACGTCCAGCGGGCGGAAGTTTTCCAGCGCCCAGACGGTGACGCGGAAGCGGATCCAGGGGCGTCCGTAGCCGGGGTCGCCGGTACGCTGAACGCCGCGGTTGATGTTTTCGTACCAGGGCCGGAAATACAGGTGCGACCGGTTCCCCTCTCCGTTAACGAGCTGGTTCTGGGAATACTGTACCGACCAGATAACCTCCGAGCTGAGTTCCGCATCATGGTTGAAGACCTCGGCGTAGTCGGGCACCAGGGAGAACCCATAGTTGTTGACGACGCCTTCGGCCAGGCTGGCCGCGCGCGCGAAGTCATTCGCCCCGGCAAAGGGTTCATAGCCTCTGGTGAGCAGCACCAGCGCGAGCAGGTGCTCTGCCGCAGGCTTGGTGGCCCTGCCGTATTCCGCCTGCGAAACCGGCAAGTTGGCGATGGCAAACTCCAGGTCCTCGATGATGGCCGCGTACACGTCGGAGGCGGGATCCCGGCGCGCTTCGACTTCCACCCCGATGGTCTCTTCGAGCGTCAGATGGACGTCGCCGAAGAACCGCACGAGGTAGAAGTAGTAGTGCGCCCGCAGGAAACGCGCCTCGGCCGCCATCGCATTCCTTTCGGCGTCGGAGAGGCCATTGACGCCAGCAACGCGGCCTACGACGACGTTGCAGGTATTGATGGCCTGGTAGAAGTTGGACCAGATGTCCGAAAACGTGCTCAGGTTGGCGTTCAATCCGGCGTCGTAGAAGTTCATAGAACGAAAGCTGCCGTGGCCGGCATTGGTGCTTTCGTCGGTGCCGTACTGGGTCAGGTTGCCGCCCTGTTCATCGCCGAAGAAATCGCGGAGCGGCTCGTAGGCCGCGTTGACGGCACTCCGCAGCCCGTCCGGAGTGTTGTAGTGCGCGTCGGCTGTGATGCCGGAGACGATCTCCTCGTCCAGGATGCTGTCACACGAGGCCAGCCCAAGCGACGTGACAACCAGCAGCGTGAGCACAAGACCAGACTTTGGCATGTTCTTCACCTTGGTTTTAGGGGGTTCTTGAGCAGCCTGGCTTAGAAGGTGATGTCGAGCCCAACCGACCAGAGCTTCGACGCCGGCACTTCACCACCGGTAACGGTTCCGCCATAGATCTCCGGGTCGATGCTGTTGTCCAGCCCCGAGAAGACCAGCGGCGTATTGGCATTCACGTAGAGCCGCAAGTACTGAATGCCGTATCTGTTCAACAACGCGCCGGGGAAGGAATAGCCCACCTGGACGTTGCGCACCTTCAGGAAACTGCCGGACTCATACGCCCGTGACTGGCTGTAGAGCGGCCGCTCCACCAGGTTATTCGGCCGTGGGTCGCTGTTCGACGGATTCGAGGGGGTCCAGTAGTTCACGTTGAGGTTGTTATAGCGCGTTTGCAAGGTGCTGTTGTTGACCCGGAACTCGTTCTCTATCGTGTGCCCGAAACTGCCGAAGAGGAAGAACGAAAAGTCCACGTTCTTATACCGGAAGCGGCTCGTCACTCCCATGGTCAACTTGGGGATATCCGTTCCTAACACTTGCAGGTCTTCCTGGTTGATGGCGCCGTCCCCGTTGACGTCCCGCACCCTGATATCTCCGGGGATCTGACCGTAAACGGCGGCCTCGTTTTCTTCGCCCAGTTGCCAGATACCAATCTGTTCGTAGTCGTACCAGACGGTCAACGGCTCCCCGATGAACCACCCGTTTCCACGATCATCGTCCTCGACGCCGTCGCCATCGGCATCCACGCCGTAGAGGCTGACGATCTTTTCCTTGTTGCCAAAGAAACTGAAGTCCGTGGTCCAACTCACATTCCGCGTGGCAACGTTTCGGGTGCTGAGGGTAAGTTCGTAGCCCGTGTTTTGCGTCTCTCCGATGTTTTCGAGCACGGACCCGAAGCCGGAGGTAGGCGGCAACTGCCGTTCGAGCAGCAGATCGGTCGTTTGGGTCTGATAGATGTCAAAACTACCATAGACCCGGTCGTTGAACAGGCCGAAGTCCACGCCCGCGTTGAACTGTGAGGATACTTCCCATTGCAGATCGGGATTGGAGATGAGCGCCGGCCTGTAGCCGAAGGCGGAGGTCTCGCCAAAGACGTAACTCTCTCGCTCCAGCGATCCAGCCGTTTGGTACGGGTCGATGGCGGTATTACCCGTTCTGCCATAGCTGGCCCGAAGCTTGAGCTGAGAAAAGAGATTCTGATTGGCCATAAACGGCTCTTCGGAGACCAACCAACCCAACCCGAGGGATGGGAAGAAACCCCATTGGTTCCCCTGCGCAAGCCGCGACGAACCATCAAAACGCCCCGTCAGGGTGAGCAGGTACTTCCCTGCGTACTGGTAATTGACGCGGCCCATGAACGACATGAGTCCCCACTCCTGCAGATCGCTATCTGCCAGGTCGATGGTAGCGCCCGTGCCCAGATGATGGAACTCCTGGCTTTCGTAGGGCAGGTCTCGGGTTTGCAGGAAGGATTGTTCGTTCCGCGATTGCTGAATACTCCACAGCCCGGTCACATTCACGGCATGGATCGTGTTGAACGTCCTGGCATAGGTGAGGATGTTCTCCAGCGTGTAGGTGAACTCCCGACGATGATCCTTTCTCGCCAGCGGAGAATCTCCTTGCCGGGCACCACTCGCGCTTCCCTGGAAGAGGCCGCGTTGGTATTCCGTCAAATCCGGCCCGAAATTCATCCGGTATCGCAACCCGGTGGTAAGATCCAGTTCTGCGAAGAGGTTACCGAAAACCCGCAGGGTTTTTCTCTCGTCCTTGATAGCCCCCGGTTGCAGGTCGGCCAGGGGATTGTAGATCAGGGGGTCGTTACCGGGGTTGGGGATGAGGTTGCCCTGCGCGTCAAAGGGTACGCTGATGGGGTTGGTAGACAGGGCGCCCCCGTAGGGGTTCGAGCCCCAGTCCTGGACCGAATTGGATACCTGCGAAGAGGCGCCTACCCGGAACCGATTAGAAACCGCATGATCCACGTTCAACCGGATGGCCTGCCGGCTGAATCCCTGGATGTTTATGATCCCTTCCTCATCATAGTAGTTGCCCGAGAGATAGACCTGGGTTCTATCATTGCCCCCCTGGATGGCTAACTGATGGCTTTGCTGATAGCCATTGCTGATGAGCAAGTCCTGATAATCCGTAGAGACCCCTTGCGCAAGGAGGGCCTTTTCTTCATCGGAAAAGACCGACTCGGGGTCCGCCCCATTTCTACGGGCGGCCTCCCGCTTCACCTCGGCGAATTCCTGGGCATTCATCATGTCCGGCTTGCCCAACTCTTGCGTTACCCCGTAATAGGTGGAATACGACACCGTGGTGCGCTGATTACTGCCACGGCTCGTCGAAATCAGCACCACGCCGTTGGCTCCTCTGGACCCATAAATGGCGGTTGCCGAGGCATCCTTCAATACCTGCATGGACTCAATGTCCCGCGGGTTGAGGTTATTGAGTCCCCCTTCAACAGGAATGCCATCGACGACGAACAAGGGGTCATTGGCCGCCGTCAGGGAGCGGCGGCCCCGGACCCGGATGGTAAGCCCCTGGCCGGGCCGGTTGCCCTCGTTCAAGGCCACCACGCCGCCGGCCCGTCCCTGCAAGGCTTCACCGGCATCGGTGAGGGGAAGCTCCTGGATTTCTCGTGCAGTCACGGACGTGATGGCCCCCGTCACGTCGCGTCGTTCCTGCGCGCCGTAGCCCACCACGACGACCTCGTCCAGAAAGGCGCGCGGGGCCAGGGCCACATGGATACTCGTCCGCCCGTTGATGGCGATCTCCTGCGTTTGAAATCCGACGAAAGAGAAAACAAGGGTATCGTTCGCCGAAGGGGTCGTAAGAGAATAACTGCCGTCTACCGTGGCCGCCGTACCTATCATGGTTCCCTTCACGGTGATATTGGCCCCCGGCAGCGCTTCCCGGTCTTCAGCGGAGGTAACCGTTCCACTTACGGTATGCTGGGCATACGCGAAGTCGGCAAAGCTGAGCACAACCAAACCACACAGGAAGCAGAAGCGTAGCAGTCTCGTCATAGCGCATCACCCGAAGGTCTTAGCGGTTTGAGAAGTCGGCGGGAAGATGTAAAATCATCTGGTGACCAGAAGTCATTTGATGATTTTATATCTTTCCGTACCGCAAGGTATAAGAAAACGGAGAAAATTGTCAAGGGGGAGGATGAATTTTTGCGCCACGCGCGAAGCGATTCAGCCTCCCGGCTAACCGCCGTCATGCAAGCCAGGAAAAACCATGCGAATCAAAGACCTCCGGGCAACGCCGGTCACCGTTCCGCTCGAAGCCCCGCTGCGTCATGCCAACGGGTGCCACTGGGGGCGTTTCGTCCGCACCATCATCGAGGTGGAGACGGAGGAAGGGCTGATCGGGCTGGGCGAGCTGGGCGGGGGCGGAGAGCAGGCCGCCGGGGCCGTCCGCGCGCTCAAGCCGTACCTGATCGGGCGTGACCCGGCGCGCCTGGAAGAGATGCGCTTCCTCATCGCCAACCCCACGGCCTCGCTCTACAACAACCGCACGCAGATCGCCGCCGCGCTCGAATTTGCGTGCCTGGATCTGCTGGGGCAGCAGTGGGGCGTGCCGGTCTCTGAGATCCTCGGCGGGCGGCTGCGGGATCGGGTGTCGTTCGCCGCGTACCTGTTCTTCCGCTATCCGCACCCCACCGCCGGAACCGGCGAAGTCCGCACAGTCGAGCAACTCGTCGAGGAGGCCCTTGCGCTGAAGCATCGCTACGGATTCACGAGCCACAAGCTCAAAGGCGGCGTCTTTGAGCCGGCGTACGAGTTGGCCTGCTACCGCGCGTTGGCCGAAGCGCTGGAGGGCGACACGTTTCGCTTCGACCCAAACGGCGCCTGGTCCGCCGAGCAAGCCATCTGGTTCGGGCAACAGATTGAAGACATCCGGAACGATTACCTGGAAGATCCGGTCTTCGGCCTGCACGGCATGCGCCGCACCCGCGAGAAGGTGCGTATGCCGCTGGCGACCAATACGGTGGTGGTCAACTTCGAGCAACTCTGCGCCAACGTGCTGGACACCGCCGTCGACGTGATCCTGCTGGACACGACGTTCTGGGGCGGCATCCGGCCCTGCATCAAAGCCGCCGGCATCTGCGAGACCTTTCAACTCGGCGTAGCGGTGCATTCGTCCGGGGAACTCGGCATTCAGCTGGCCACGATGCTGCACCTGGGCGCGGTCCTGCCCAACCTTACGTTCGCCGCCGACGCGCATTATCACCACCTGAGGGACGACATCATCGAGGGAGGCAAGCTGGCGTACCGGGGGGGCGCGATCGACGTGCCGACCGGCCCCGGCCTGGGCGTGCGCCTGGACCGCGACAAGCTGGCACAGTACCACGAACGGTTCAAACGCCTGGGGCCGTATCCCTACGATCAAGACCCCCTGCGCCCCGGATGGACGCCCCTGATTCCCAACCAGCGATGGGCCGACCCGACGGATGATCGGGTTCCGGCCATTCCGACGTAGTGCTTATTGCAGGGACGGCGGCCCGACTATAGCCCTGCTGCGTCGCCCGCGCCCGGCTCGGCGTAAACCACGCCGTCGTACACGACGTATTTGTCCTTAGCCAGTTGAGCGACGGAGGCGAGCGGCGCGTGCCGCGTGAGGATAAAGCGACTCCGAAATCCCGGCTTGATCCGCCCGAAGTCCTCTTTATAGCCGAGCCGCGCGGCACCGTTACCCGTTGCGGCGTTGATCACGGACACCGGCGCCATGCCGGCACGCTCCATCAACACCAACTCGTAGAACAGGCCCAGGCCGTGCGCCACGCCCATCGACCCGGCGTCGCTGCCTGCGATGATTGGCACGCCCATGGCCTGCGCCTTCACGAGACTCGCGGCGTGCCGGTCCAGGATTCTTTTCAGGTTCGAGACGACCCGGTCGTCCCATCCCACCTCGCGGGCATGATCCACCTGTGCTTGCACCGGCGCGAAGGTAGGCACCCACGCGATGCGCCGATCTCGCATCCTTGCCAGCTGGTCCTCGCGGATGAAGAAGCCGTGTTCCACCGAATCGACCCCGCCTTCGACGGCATGCTCGATCCCGTCATCGCCCGAGGCGTGCGCGAACGTCTGTCGTCCCAGGGCGCCGGCGGCCTTCACGAGCGCGGCAACTTCCTCCGTGCTGAGCTGGGGTTCCCCGGTAACGCGTCCTTCCTGGAAATTGATGATGTCCGTCGGGATGATCTTGATGCGGTCTGCGCCGGCTCGCACGCGGGCCGCCACGCAGTCCTGCAAGCTTGGATGATCTTCGATAGGCTCCGCCATGAAACCGCCGTAGCGCCCTTTTCGGTGGATCGCGGCGCCCGGACTGTCGACGTAGGGCATGAGCGGCCGGTCCTTGCCTTCGTATAGCCTGCTGAGCGCCAGGCCGACGCCGTGTTTATCGCCGGCATCGCGCACCGCGATAACGCCCAGCCGAACGAGCCGCTCCAACCGGTTGCGCGCCGCATGGAGCAGGGCTGCCGCGTGCTGTTGCAGATAGGCCTTCCGCTTCTCGAAATCCAGTTCACTGCCTTCGAGAAACAGGTGCGCGTGGGCTTCTATGAGCCCCGGCAACAGGGTGTAATCCGGCAACTCCAGGTCCGGCTCGTCCTGCCCGGCGGCCAGGAGCGCCCTCGGAGGCGGATGCGAGGCGTCGCCGACGAACGCAATCGCGTCGCGGTCGTAGAGCACGTCGGCACGCCGGATCGGCTTTTCGCTGCACCCGTCCAGCAGGGTTCCGACCCGCAGCCAGACCCTCCTGCCGGCAGCTACCGATGGGATGGATATTTTTCCCGGCCCGCTACTCATCGAGCGGTGCGGCCGCTTTGCACAGGTCCATAATGGCTTCGGCCTGGCGGAAACCGGCCATCTCCTGGCTCTCGCCCTCCCCGGCTCTTCCCTGCGCAAGGGCGTACCGGAGTTGCTCCACCATGGGGTGATCGACGGCTAACGGAGCAGGCATCCTCTCCGGATTGGCCAGCGCGAAATCCAGCCCGACCTCCATCGCGAGCGCCAGGTACGCCCGCTCAAGATCCTTGCGGACATATCTGGGCGTTCCCCATGCAAAATTCGACAGCCCTACCACCTTGTGAACCCCCTGCAAGTCAGGGTCTTGTTGGATCAAGCGCAGGGCGTCCAGGCCGACGTTCACCAGGCCGTAGGTGTCGGCGCCGACGGGCGCCAGGCCCGGATCGATGATGATTTGATCGAGGGTTCGGTCCGCTTCCGTCACCAGCCGCTCGACGAAATACCTGGCCGCGCCGTGCGCATCGTCGGGGTGGAGGCATTGGGCCGTGCCGCCCTCGACGAAGGTTTCCGACACCATCACGATGACCAGCGTATCGTACGCCTTAACCAGCTCAATCATCTCGTCCAGATGCTCGCGGGAGGCCGCAAGGGAATTTAGAATGGGCCTGCCGCTCTTCCGGCGGTCATAATGCTGCAAGGCGACCCGGTGGTACGCCACGGAGGGGTTGTCGAAGCTAAGCGGCACCGAAGTCACTTCTTGAATGGCAGGAATGACGTCGGGCAGGAAAGCCAACATCTCCGGTAGCTTCACCTGGATGTGCTGCGTGCCGTCTACGTTCAGCGTCAGAAAGTCGACGCCCAGGTCTGCCTGCAAGGTGGCCAGGCGCTGGAAGCCTGCGGGGTTGCGCGCTGCAAAAGCGCTGCGAGCGCGGCTATACGAGTTGTTCATTAACTCGCCGATGATCTGGAGCCTTTGCTGCGGCATGTTCACTTCGGAGGCTTGTCTGGCGCAAGCGCTTTGTCCTGTTTGGCGGCGTGATCGCGACCGAGCCAGTGGTTGGCCCAGGCCGACGTCTTGCGCAGCCCTTGATCCTGCACCATCGGCGCGTGCTTCAACAAGTCCTGCTGTTTGCCGTCGCGTTGCAGGCGTTCGTAGGCGCGCACCCAGATGCAATCGCCGAACCCGTCCACCTCGCAGCGGCCTTCCCGCGTCCCTCCGCAGGGACCGTTGCGCTGATTCTTGGCGCATTGCGATTCAGGGCACAAGTAGGCGATGTCCGGGAGCGAACAATCGCCGCAGTCCTTGCAGCCATAGAGGACGGCCTTGCTCAGGTGCTCGACGGCCCGCAAGAGCGGGGGGCCTTGACGCGGGTCGCGCGACCGGGCGCAGGCGCCCCCCCCCCACCGGGCCACGGGGTGGCCTGGCTCAAACATCGTATGGTGCATCCACTTTGAGAAACGGTAGCCGATGTCGGCGTGCTTCGGGGCGCGGGCCTCTCCGGAAGCATTCACCGCGTTAGCATCGGCAAGCCCCGTGCGGCTGTCCCGGGCATAGTAGAAGAACTCGCCTGCTCTCGCATAGCTTATTTCGCCGACAAACCCTCGCCAGTCGTCCGCCGAGAAGCGCTGTTCGATCTCCAGAATGCGTTCGATGTCGGCGAGGCGACGGACCCCGCCGAGGTACACCCCCCGGTACCCCAACCCCCGGTAAATGGCCATCTGCCTGGCGGCAAACTCGTAAAAGAAGGCCCGGCCCTCATCCGCCGCCGCCGCCTGGTCCCGGCAGCGCGCCAGCAGCGCGTCGGTGACGACGACGCCGGGGATTTTTTTCTGGTGAAAGATTTCGGCGACCCTGGCGTTGAGCACGTAGACGTTACCGATCAGCGGCGTGTCCTGCATGCCGTGGTGATCCATGTAAAGCCGCAGCTCGTGCATCTTGCGGGCGTCGTAGCCCACCTGGTTGATGATAAACTGCGCGCCGCACTCGATCTTCTTTTGCAGCTTCAGGTACTGCGGAATCACCTCCCCCTCACGCCATTTGAAATTGGTGGTGACGGCCCCGATCAGGAACTGCGTTTTTTCGAGGCGGGTCGCGGGCGACGCCCCGCCTGCCCCGTGCAGATCAACCCCCTGGTTCATCTTGCTCAGCATAGCGATGAGACCCACGGAGTCGATGTCGAAAACCGGCTTGGCCAGCCCGTCAAGGCCGGCGACCGGGTAATCTCCGGTCATGGCGAGAATGTTGTGGAACCCCTCGCTGTTGAGAAACCAGGCCTGGCTTTCGAGGCCGTTGCGATTGAGGTCCTTGCACGTCATGTGAATGACGACTTCCTTGCCGGCGTACAAAATCGGCCTGCCCAGCGCGTGCGGGGCGAGTTGCGGATTACCCCCCGCGTTGTCGGTAATGGAAATCCAATCGACTTTCGGACACGCAACCAGCTCCCCGGCGAAGTCGCGGGCCTTCAAGGCACTTTTTTCGGCCATCGAGCCGCGTATCGAAACCAGCTCGACGCCCAACAGAAAATCTGAAGTCTCCCCCAGTTTTTCAGCCAGCGTTTCCATGTCTCCCTGCGCGATGAACGGCAGCCGGCGCCCCGCTACCGGCCCTGCGTAGCTTCCAGCTCGTCCTTAACGGCCTCGGCAACCTCTTCGGGGGTTCCGGGGCGTTCTTGCTCCCGGCTCCACGTCCACTGCCCCAGGTAGGCGTCGGTGTCGGTCAGCCCCAGCGCTTGCGCCGTTCGGTCGATGCGCTCCATGAAGGCCGGCGCCAGTTCGACCTTGGTTTCGTCGAACGCGTCCCAGGCTTTGACCTGAGCGGGGATGTCTTGCCAGTAGAGGATCTGGTAGCGCGCCATGACGATCTTTTTTTCAGGGCGGGGGCTGGCTTAAACGCTTACGTAAACGTTTAAGTTACGGTGTCGGCGGGGACGCTGTCAAGGCTACGTTGCCGGGCGAGGCTACCTTTTGCCAACCAGCTTGAGGAACAGGTCCACCGCGCTCGAAGCATCGGCGCCGTAGCCGTCGGCCCCGATCTCGTCGGCGTACATCTGGCTGATGGGCGCGCCGCCCACGGCCATCTTGATGTGGCCCAGCCCCCTTTCTTCAAACCCGTCGATGACGGTCTTCATGTAGGTCATGGTCGTCGTCAGCAGCGCGCTCATGCCGATGATATCCGGGTTGCATTTTGCGGCGGCGGCTTCAAACTTATCGATGCTCTGGTCCACGCCGATGTCGTACACCTCAAAGCCGGCGCCTTCGGCCATCATGCACACGAGGTTCTTGCCGATGTCGTGCAGGTCGCCCCGCACGGTGCCCATGAGCAGGACGCCCGCCTGTTCGACGTTGGAGTCTTTACTCGACAGCAGGGGCTTGAGGACCGCCATGCCCGCCTTCATGGCCCGCGCGGCGATCAACACTTCCGGGACGTAGAGGATGTTGTATTTAAAATCCTCCCCGACGACGCTCATGCCGGCGATCAGCCCTTCGTTCAGGACTTCCTGCACCGGTCGGCCTTCGGCCAGCGCGTCGATGGTCCGCTGTTCTACCTCTTTGGCGTTGCCTTCGTAGAGGTATTGATTCATCAGGGCGTAGTCAGGCATCTCTCTTTTTCTTGTTGCGTCGTGCCGAAGTCCGTAAAGTTCAGCTTTGCCGTCGGGTTTGCATTCCGTCTGGGAGTATGGGGGTGTGGGGGTGGACGAAATGGCGTCGAGGATAGAGCGCGCTGCCGGGTTTTCGCCGAAACCGTCGCGTTTGTGCCCGGGCATCGTCTTGGAGGGCGGAGAGCCAACAGAAAACGCGCCCCCCATCCTCCCACACACCCATACATTGGATTAGCGACT
>JBFGTT010000042.1:0-12081 GCA_041565995.1 Rhodothermales bacterium | reverse complement strand
GAGATCAACGAACGGCTGCTGCTGGGCCTGGCCGCCGGACGGCAGGAGCTGGCGCAGTCGCCCCTCGAAGTGCTCAGCGACCGCGAACTGGAAGTCTTCGAGCTGACCGGGCGGGGCCTGGGCACCCGCGAGATCGCCGAACGGCTGCACCTCTCGGTCAAGACCGTCGAGTCGTACCGGGCGCGCATCAAGGACAAGCTCAACCTGAAGACCGCCGCCGAGTTGATGCAACACGCCGTGCAGTGGGTCGAAGGCGAAGGCACGAACTGAAGGCGGCCTGCGGCGCCTCGGCGTTTGAACGGGCGCTAGGGTAGGCCTGGCGCACCCTACCAAACAGCACGGTTTGGCGCGGTGAGCAGTTGATGGGCACCGTGGGTGGGCGGAGCGGTCCGGTGCGCTCGCGAGTGGCTCAACCCCATCACGTTTCACGGTTTACGTTCCGGGCGGCGTAGGCGGCGCCGATGATGCCGGCCTCGTTCTGGAGCTTCGCCGGCACCAGGTCGGCCTCGGTCCTGAGCAGGTGGAAGTACTTCTCGCGCTTCTTGGGCCGGCTGACGCCGCCGCCGAGGATGATCAGGTCCGGGGCGAAGAGGAACTCGACGTGATCGAGGTATTCCTGGACGCGCCCGGCCCATTGCTCCCAGCTCAGGTCGTCGCGTTTGCGGGCGCTGTCGGCGGCGTAGGCCTCGGCTTTGTCGCCGTGGAGGATCAGGTGGCCCAGTTCCGAGTTGGGCACCAGCGTGTCGTCGAAGAACAGGCCCGAGCCGATGCCGGTGCCGAAGGTAAACATTAGCACCAGGCCCTGGCGGCCTCGGCCCACGCCGAAGGCCATCTCCGCCACCCCCGCCGCGTCGGCGTCGTTGAGCACGTAGGTCGGGCAGCCGGTCTTTTCGCGGAAGAGCGTAGCGGCGTCCGTACCGATCCATTTCTTGTCGATGTTGGAGGCCGTCAGGGCCACCCCGCGCTTGATGCGGGCCGGGAAGCAGACGCCGACGGGGCCGTGCCAGTCGAAATGCCGGGCCATCTGCGCGATGACTTTGCCGACGGCTTTGGGTGTGGCCGGCTTCGGCGTGTCGATGCGGTGTCGCTTGGCCAGCAGCCTGCCTTTGCCGACGTCCACCGGAGCCGCCTTGATGCCGGAGGCGCCTACGTCGATGCCTAGAACGTTCACGGATGCGTTCGGAGGAGGGTAGGAGGAGGGTTGCGGGGACAGTGCTGCCAAGATAGGCACTCTCGGGCAAAATCGCCCGGCGGAAGACAGGCCGCCGCGCCGGCTCGCTTCGGGAAGGGTGAAAAGTGTGCGATGCCGGGCGCGGGCGTCTGCGCAGGCGCCCGCCCGGTCCGTATATTGCCGAATCCCGTCGCGCCGTTCACCCGATCAAGCAGATCCGACCATGAAACACTTCCTGCTCTTTGCCTGCCTGGCGCTGTGCCTGAGCCTCAACGCGTGCCAGTGCTCCGACAAGCCCGACATCGGCCCGGTGGAAGGCCAGGACCGGGCCGCCGTGGAGGCCGAGTGGATGAACGTCTACGTGGCCGCGCCGGGAGCGCTCGTGAGCGGTTCGTCCCTCGTGCCCGCCTTGCCCCGGAACGTCGACGAGGCGGCAGGCTAGGGCGGACCCGCGCGGCGGCTTGCGGCGTACTTGTGCTGCCTCCGCCGACCTCGTTGCGCCAGACCGCCGATGATCATCCCCGAGCACAAAGTAGAAGAAGTCCGCGCCGCCTCGGACGTGGTGGACGTGGTCAGCGACTACGTGCGGCTCAAAAAGCGCGGGTCGAATTATTTCGGCCTCTGCCCCTTCCACAACGAGAAGACGCCCTCGTTCAGCGTCAACCCGAGCATGGGCATCTACAAATGCTTCGGGTGCGGCAAAGGCGGCAACGTCTTCCAGTTCGTGATGGAGATGGAGGCCGTCGGCTTTCCCGAAGCCGTGCGGATGCTGGCCGAACGCGCCGGCATTCCGTTGCCCGAACAGGACGACGAACGCGAGCACGCCGGCGAGATCGAGTCGATCTACCACGCCCTCCGCTTCGCCGCCCGGTTCTTCTACGACCAGTTGACGCAGACCCAGGCCGGGCGGCCCGCGCTCGACTACCTCACCGGGCGCGGCTTCACCCCGAAGACCATCAAGCAGTTCGGCCTCGGCTACGCCCCCGACGCCTGGGACGCCCTCCTGAAGGCCGCCGAAGCCAACCACGTCGCGCCGGAGACGCTCGAAAAGGCGGGCCTGGTGCTGCCCCGCAAAGACGGCAACGGCCACTACGACCGCTTCCGCGACCGCGTCGTCTTTCCCATCTTCTCGCACGTGGGCAAGGTGCTCGGCTTCGGCGGGCGCATCCTGCGGGCGGATCCGGAGCAGCCCAAGTACATCAACTCGCCCGAAACGAAGGTCTACAACAAGAGCCGCGTGCTCTACGGGCTGTACCAGGCCAAGCAGGCCGTCCGCAAGAGCGAGGAGGCGATCCTGGTCGAAGGCTACACCGACGTGATGGCGCTGCACCAGGCGGGCGTCGAGAACGTGGTGGCCTCCAGCGGCACGGCGCTCACCGAGGAGCAGATCAAGACGCTGGGGCGCTACGCCCGGCGCGTGCTGCTGCTCTACGACGCCGATGCGGCGGGCGCCGGCGCCGCCCTGCGCGGCATCGACCTGGTGCTCGAACAGGGCCTCGCGGCCTACGCCGTGGCCCTGCCCGGCGGCGAAGACCCCGACTCGTTCGTCCGCCAGCACGGCGGCGAGGCCTTTCGCGACTTTGCCGCCCGGCAACGGCAGGACTTCGTCGGCTTCGTCTATGCCCAGGCTCGCCGCGCGGGGCAACTCGACACGCCCGAAGGCCAGGCCGAGACGATGCACGCCGTGCTGGCCTCCG
Source organism: Rhodothermales bacterium (assembly GCA_041565995.1). GTDB lineage: Bacteria > Bacteroidota > Rhodothermia > Rhodothermales > JBFGTT01 > JBFGTT01. The sequence goes on along the minus strand of JBFGTT010000042.1, from coordinate 9,213 downwards.
TCGCCCGCATCCCCGATCCGCTGATGCAGGAGACCTTCCTGCGCCGCGCCAGCGAGGTCCTCGGCGTGCCCGACATGCAGCTCCGCCCGGTGCTCGCCAACCTCTTGCGCGAGCGGGCGCAGCAGGCCCGCCGCGAGGCGCGCCGCCAGGAGGCCGCCCCCGCTGCTGCGCCGCCGTCCGCCGCCGAGCCGCCCGTCGAGGCGTCGCCGGAGGCGCCCGCCGCGCCGCCGCCGTCCGCCGCCGAGCCGCTGCCGCCCGAAAAGACGCTCATCCGCCTGATGCTCGAACACGGCACGCCGATGGTCGAGTTCATCCTGGGCCGCATGGCGCTCGACGAGTTCAGCCCGGGCCCGGCGCGCGAGATCGTCGAGATCCTGCTGGCGATGTACCGGGAGGAGGCCGTCGATCCCAAGAAATTTTTCGACGGATCGTTTGCCGAGCCGGTGCAGAGCCTGGCCGCCGGCGTGCTGGTGGACCGCTACGAGCCTTCGGAGAACTGGCAGTTGATGCAGAACATCGCGGTGCCCCGCATCAACGAGGACGCGGAGAAGGCCGCCACGAGCGCCATGACGCTGCTCAAGCTGGAGCGCGTCAGGGAGGCCATCGCGCAGCAGAAGGAGAAGATGTATCGCGCCACGCAGGACGGCGGCGACCTGCGCCCGCTCCAGACCGAGATGATGGCCCTGCACGACCTGCGCCGGCAGATCGAACGCCGCGAATTCCTGCAATGGAACGAAACCTGAAAGGAAGCCGCAACGCCATGCCCGCCCCCAGCAAGCAGTCCGTCCACGTCGAAGGCAACGGCGCCGCCGGGGCGGACGGCCTGGCGCCGCCCGAGGTGGCCTTCTCCATCCCGCACGCCACCGCCCCGCGCCCCGTGCCCAGGGGCGCTGCCCCCGACGACCCGACGCTCTACTTCAACCGCGAGTTGAGCTGGATCGACTTCAACTGGCGCGTGCTCTTCCAGGCCATCGACACGCGGACGCCGCTGCTCGAACGGGTGCGCTTCCTCGCCATCACCTCCAGCAACCTCGACGAGTTCTTCCGCAAGCGCGTCGGCGGCCTCAAACGCCAGAAGCTCGCCGGCGTGCGCGGCCTCTCGCCCGACGGGCGCACCCCGCAGCAGCAACTGCGCCTCATCCGCGAGGCCGTGCTGCCGTTCTACCAGACCATGACGCAGGTCTGGGAGCAGCAACTCCGGCCCGCCCTCAAAACCGTCGCCGGCATCCACCTCCACGACTACGCCGACCTCAACGCCCGGCAGCGGCGCGCGCTCCACACCTACTTCCTCGACAACGTCTTCCCCATCCTCACCCCGCTGGCCGTCGATCCGGGGCATCCCTTCCCGTTCATCTCCAACCTGAGCCTCTCGCTGGCCGTCAGCCTGCGGCATCCGGCGCGCGGCACGCAGCACTTCGCCCGCCTCAAGGTGCCCGCCAGCCGGGGCCGGTGGGTGCCGCTGGAGAAGCCCCAGCACTTCGTCCCGCTCGAACAGGTCATCGTGCACAACCTGCCCGAACTCTTCCGGGGGATGGAGGTCGTCAGCGCGCACGCCTTCCGCATCACGCGCAACGCCGACCTGAGCCGCGACGAGGAGGAGGCCGAGGACCTGACGCAGATGATCTCGGAAGAGTTGCGCGAGCGGCGCTTCGCCTCGGTGGTCCGCCTCGAAGTAGAACGCGCCATGCCGGCGCCCGTGCGCAACCTGCTCCTGCGCGAACTGTTGCTCGAAGCCGACGACGTCTACGAGTCCGACAGCCTGCTCGACTTCGCCGATTGCATGCCCCTGGCGAACCTGGAGGCGCCGGCGCACCAGTACGCCCCCTGGGAACCCGTCGTCCCGCCGCGCCTGCAGGCCGAGGGCGAGCCGGAGGAGGGGCCGGACCTCTTCGCCGCCATCCGCCGGGGCGACCTGCTGGTGCATCATCCCTACGAGTCGTTCCGCAGCAGCGTGCAGCGCTTCGTCGAGCAGGCGGCGGCCGATCCGCGCGTGCTGGCCATCAAACAGACGCTCTACCGCACCTCCGAAGAGTCGCCCATCATGGCGGCGCTGATCCGGGCCGCCGAGGCGGGCAAACAGGTAGCCGTGCTGGTGGAAGTCAAGGCGCGTTTCGACGAGGAGAACAACATCGAGTGGGGCCAGCGCCTCGAAAAGTCGGGCGTGCACGTCACCTACGGCCTCGTGGGGCTGAAGACGCACTCGAAGGTGACGCTGGTGATCCGGGAGGAGGAGGACGGGCTGTGCACCTACTGCCACATCGGCACGGGCAACTACAACCCGAAGACGGCGCGCCTCTACACCGACCTGGGCCTGCTCACCTGCGCGCCGGACCTGGGCTACGACGTGACCAACCTGTTCCACTACCTGACCGGCTACGCGCCCGAACAGCACTACCGCAAGCTGCTCGTGGCCCCGCGCGAGATGCGGCAGGCGTTCGTGCGGCTCATCCGGCGGGAGGTGCGCCATCACAAAAAGCACGGCGACGGGCGCGTCGTCGCCCAGATCAACGGCCTCGACGACGTGGAGATCATCCGCGAACTCTACCGCGCCTCGCAGGCCGGCGTCCGGATCGACCTCGTGGTGCGCGGGCACTGCCGCCTGCGGCCGGGCCTGCCGCACTACAGCGACAACATCCGCGTCGTGAGCATCGTCGGGCGCTTCCTCGAACACAGCCGCGTCTACTACTTCCACAACCACGGCGACCCGCGCGTCTTCATCGGCAGCGCCGACTGGATGCGCCGCAACCTCGACGACCGCGTCGAGGCCGTCGTCGGCGTCGAAGAGGGCGCGCTCAAGGCCCGCCTCATCCGCCTGCTGCGTCTCTGCCTCGACGACCGGCGCCTGGCCTGGGACCTGCACGCCGACGGCCACTACGTCCAGCGCCAACCCGCCGACGACGACGAGGCCGAGGACCTGCACCACCGCCTGATGCGCCGCGCCCGCCCGCGCCTCCAGGAAGCCGAAACGCCCTGGGACATCGGCTGAGGTGTGGACGAAGGTTCTTTTTACGGAGCCGTGGAAGATTGAGGATAACCTGCGCTGCCGGGCGATGCGCTATCTTCGATCCTCGAAACCCTTTTCGAAGCTGCACGCCTCAGAAAGAGATCGTCCACACGTCCACACGTCCCCTCGTCCACACGTATCTCCCTTCCTCAATAATATTTTTCCAGCCGCTCGGGCGACTCGTCGTCGTAGGTTTTTTCGAGCCAGTAGGACGGGGTGTTGGGGTCGAGGCGGCGGTGCAGGGGGTCTTTGCCGAAGAGGCGCAGCAGGAGGCCGATGGGCGTGAGGACGAGGTAGAAGACGAGGGTCAGGATCACGCGCGTCATCACGAAGCCGAGCACGACGGCCAGCGCCATCCAGACCCGGTAGAGGGGCCGCAGGAGGGCAGGCGCCAGCAGGCCCAGCGCCACGAGCGCCCCGCCGATGCCGCCGAGCCAGACCACCGCGCCGGTGGCCGTCCAGTCGCGCCGCCACCACACCACGGCGGCGATGCCCAGCAGCACCGCGCCGACGACCCAGCCGAACGAGCGTAGCGCCTTCCGGCTCGTGTCGATCTCCCGGATCTCCTGCCAGAGCATCCGTAGCGTTTCCATGGCACGCCCTCGATGAAAGGTAGCGAAGGCGTGGAAGATAAAAAATCTCTTTGGACTTTGGAAATCCGGAAGAAGGCCGCGTGGGGCCGCGCCGTCAGCCGCCTTGCCGGAGGACGGCGGCCTGCGGCCTGCGCGCCAGGGAGGCCTGGCGCCGTGCCGGGAACCAGCTCGCCGCGAACGTCGCTGCGCCCAGCAGGGCGCTGAGCGTGAAAAACCAGTCGTCGGTGGCGTCGAGGCGCAGGTTCTTGAGCAGGAAGAAGGCCGATCCTATCGCCAGCAGCAGGCCCGTCAGGCGCATCGTCCAGCAGAGCGCTTTTTCCCTGGTGGGCGAGGAGGGGAGGGCGTCTATCGCGTGCATGGTCTCGGGGTGGTTGGGGAAGGCTTGCGCGGTGCAGAGAACGCAGCGCTAACGCCGTCCCCGGCCCGGAGGAGCCGGCACGGAGGGAGGATTGGACAGGCTCGTTGCACGAGGGGCCGGGCGTAACAGCCCGGTTGCGGCCCTGCGGAGCAGGGAGCGCGCCTAGCGCCCGGTGCGCGGCGTCGGCGGACGCACGGGCAACTTCTGGACCCCCTCAGGCGGGCGTACCGGCAGCCGGAGCGCGCCTTTGGCCGCCCGCGTGGTGGCCGCCAGCTTCACCCATCCGGCAAACCGCCACAGCCGCTGATGCTGCCGGATGATGTCCAGTTGCGTGAGCCGGTAGTGCGAGGGGTCGCGCGCGGCCAGCGCCTCGAACTGCTGCGCCAGCCGGTCGAGCTTGTTCCGGTTGACCTCGCTGAAGCCGAGGTTTTCGATGTGCTTGATCAACTCGGCATACTCCCGGTCCGCCTGCGTGGTCTCGAAAGTGTCGGGGCGGCGGTAGGTGTTGTGGTCGAAGCGGAAGGTGGCCTGTTCGTCGATCAGGTCGAGGCCCCGGAGGGCCAGCACGGCAGAGGCGTTGAGCGGCAGGAAGAAGCGGACCGTCGCGTCGCCGGCCTGTGCCACCAGGCGCACGTCGCCCTCGCGGGGCACGCCGCCTTCGGGCGAGGGCGGCAGGTCGATGTGCTGGTTGAGGCGGCGGAAGCGCTCGTAGAGGCTCAGCGAGGCGGTCTGCGGCCCCCAGTAGAGCATGGCTTCGCTCTCGGCGAGGGTCCGCAGCAGGTCGCTGAGGTAGACGGCCCGGTCGGGCTTGAGCTGTACGCGCTCGGCCAGGAACGTCGCCGTGGTGTCGATCGGCTCGGCTTCTACGGCCCGCAGCGAGCCGTAGCCCGAGGCCACGTAGCCGCGCGAGTAGCTCTTGAAGCTCGTCTGGTTCGAGATCAGGTCGTAGCCGTCGGTGAGCGCCCAGAGGTAGGCGTCCATCACCGACGTTTCGGTCGTCAGCAGGTCCGCCTGCTCGGTCAGGAAGAGTTGGAAGATTTTGAAGAGGTTGCCGGGGCCGGTGTGGTAGGCCGAGAGGCCGGGCACCTCGTGCCCGACGGCGTTGACGTAGGCGCGCAGCAGGCGGAAAGCCGGCTCCATCGTCAGCAGCGGGTGCCACTCTTCGACCACCTCGACCTTCTTGCCGTAGGCCGTCAGCAGCTTGTAGTGGTTGATGTCGTACTGGCGCAGCACGTAGGGCATCATCTGGTAGCGGCCGCGCGCGCCCACCGACGAAATCAGCCGGTCGTTGTTGAAGGTCTCGACGGTGCCGATCTCGGTCACGAGCAGGCTCAGGTCCAGGAAGCGGGCCAGGCGGATCTCGTACTCGATGAAGGGCGCCTCGCGCACGCGGGCTTCCCTGACCTGGTTGGCGCGGCCCCACTTGGCCCGGATGACGTCCTTCGGAATCCCCCGTTGCTCGTATTTCTTGACCAGCCGACCGGTCTCCTCCCGCCGCAGCTTGTCGACGGTCCGCCAGTCGGCCAGGCCCGTCTGCTCGTAGTGCCGGCGTTCTTTTTCGAGCGCGAAGAGTTCGAGCACGCGCCCGTCGCGCTCGTCGTAGACGCGGATGGTGAAGTTGTCGTCTTCGCGCTGTCGCTGGACGTAGAGGTCGAGCAGGTCGCGAAAGGGCGGAATCAGGCGCGCGGCGGCCTTCGAGTTGGGAAGCTCGTCGAGCGGCAGGCCGAAGTAGGGCTGGAAGACGCGGTCGGGGTGGAAGGCGCTTTTTTCGAACGTGAAGGCGTCGAGGGCAGGCGCGCGGGGCGTCGGCGGCCTGACTTCGTCGGCCTCGATGAGCGGCTGGGCGTTGGTCAGGCGGAAGAGGATGCTCTGGGCCAGCAGGTCCAGGCTCCCGGTGGCCGTCAGCACGAGGGGCACCAGCACGAGCACCAACAGCACGACCAGCGCCGTGCGGCGCACGTACGAAGACGCCGCGCGCGTAGGCACGGCGGCTTGCGCTTCCTGCGCTTCGGCAGGGACGTCCGGCTCAGGCGAGGGCTGTTCGTTCATGGGGCGATCCGTGCACGTTCGAAGCCTACGGCGGGCGCAGGCTTCAAAAAGTGTTCGCGCATGTACTTTCTACTACACATCTTCACGTCGATGTAACGAGTCCGGGCACGCCGGTGATCCGGCGTCGGCGGGCCTGTTCGACCAGGTGACGGAACAGCGGCAGCATCGCCGCGCCCATCCGTTCGGGGTGAAACTGGACGCCCAGCAGCGTGCCGTCCTCGTTTTCGATGGCTTCGACGGCGCCGTCGGGGGCGGTGGCGGCAACGCGGAAGCCCGCGCCGAGGCCGGCGACGGCCTGGATGTGGCGCGTGTTGACTTCGAGGTCGGCGGTTTGCAGCAGGGCGTACAGGTGCGAGTCTTCGGCCAGCCGGATCGGGTGCGCCTCGGCGCCGCGTTTTTCGCTGTGGATCTGCGCGCCCGGCAGCTGGCGTTGCACGTCGGCGTAGATGGTGCCGCCGGCGCAGGCGTTGAGCAACTGCATCCCGTAGCAGATGCCCAAAACCGGCTTGCGCGCGGCCAGGAACGCGTCGAGCAGGCGGCGGTCGGCGCGCAGGCGCACCGGGTCCGTCTCCGAAATATCGTCCGGCAGCGCGCCCACTAAACCCTCGGTGACAGCGGGGCCGCCGGTGATGACGAGGCCGTCGAGCAGCGCGGCGAAGGCGCCGAGAGCGGCCTCGCCGTCGAGCATCGGCACGATCAGCGGCAGCCCGCCCGCCTGCTCGACGGCCCGCACGTAGCTGTGGTGCAGGCATTGCTGTTGCTCCTCGAACGACGTCGTGATGCCGATGCGGATCATCTCGGCGTTCCCTGTTGGCACCGGGAGGGTGCAGGGTGGCGGTCGCGTTTGCGGAAAAAGTACGCCGAATGTGCGAATCGGCGGGTACATTTACAACAAGAAGCCCCCCGGCGACGAGATTTTCATGCTCAACCGTGGCGAGGCGCCGCCGAACCGCGTCGCCGGGCCGGAAGCGCGGGCGCTCAGGCCAGGACGGCTGCCTGTGCTTCGTGCGCCAGGGTCTTGAGCTGGTGCCGGTACATGGCGATGGCGGCCAGCAGGCGCTGGCTCTCTTCGAGTGCTGCGTGGAGGCCGTCGTCGGCCTTCAAGTTGAGTTGCTTGAGCTGCCGGGCGCGGTCCACGAACCGCTCCAGGTAGGCGTCGAGTTGGCTGGTCGTCGCGCGTTTCATGGCGGCTTTCCTCGGATCATCATTTTTTCAATACGTGCCGGTGCGCTGCACTTTGCAAGCCCCCCTCTGTTTATCTATACGCTTTTCTTATCGAAAGAAGATCATGGGGCCTCAGCGGAGCACGTCGAGCAGGCGCAGCGGAGCCGCATCGACGGCGGCGGTCACGTCGAGCGAGAGCAGCAGGTAGGCCTCGGCCCGCCACTGGCTCGTCACCACGTCGTCGAGGGCGTGCCGGTCGAGCAGGTCGTAGAGGGCGTGCTTGATGGTGCGGTTGCGGTGCGTGCGGCTGCTGGTGGAACGCCCGTGGACGATCCGGACACTGCGCCGTCCGCGCCGGGCCGCCGCGCGCAAGACGCGCCGCGCCAGGTCGAGCGCTTCCTCGACGGAGGCGCCGTGGAGGTCGAGCGTGACGGTCTGGCCGTCGTCTTCGAGGGTGGGGTGGGGCATGGCGGTCAGGCGGGCTGGCCGTCGGGGCCGAACGTGGTCTCGATCCACGCCGCGATCTCGTCGCGGGCGCGGCGGAAGGCGGCCAGCTTTTGCGCGTCGGTGCCGGCTACCGCCGAGGGATCGGCGAAGCTGTGATGGAGGTTGCGCTTGCGGGCGGGCAGGTAGGGGCACGTCTCGCGCGCCGCGTCGCAGACCGTCACCACGTAGTCCATCGGCGTGGCGGCGTAGGCTTCGACGTGCTCGGAGCGGTGGCCGGCGAGGTCGATGCCGAGGTCTTGCATGGCCCGCACGGCGAAGGGATTGACGCCCGAGGGTGCCGTGCCGGCGCTGTAGACCTCGTAGCGGTCGCCGTGGCGGGCGCGCAGCAGCCCCTCGGCCATCTGCGAACGGGCCGAGTTGTGCGTGCAGACGAAAAGCACGGTTTCTTTGCGGACACTCATGGCGTTTCGGGCGTTATGGGGGGAGCCGCCGGCGCGGCCCTCGTTTCGTCGAAGAAAACAGGAGACTCCCGGATGGAGACGTATCGCACCTCGTTTACGACCGCGCGGCAGGGCCTCGACCGCCGCCTCTACCCGATGCAACTCTGGCAGAAAGCCAAAAAGCTCGGCATCTGGGACCCGCAGGACTTCGACCTGGCGCAAGACCGCCGCGACTGGCACACCCTCGACGACCGCGAGCGCGACCTGATCCTGCGCCTGACCACGCTCTTCCAGGCCGGCGAAGAATCCGTAACGTACGACCTGCTGCCTTTGCTCCAGGTGATGGCCGAAGAGGGCCGCATCGAGGAGGAGATGTTCCTGACCTCGTACCTGTGGGAGGAATCCAAGCACGTCGAGGGCTTCACGCGCTTCCTCGAAGAGGTGACCGGCACGCGCGGCGGCATGGAGCACTATTACACCGACGCCTACCGCCAGATCTTCTTCGAGGCGCTGCCGCGCGCCATGGCCCGCCTGCGCTTCGACCGCTCGCCGGAGGCCCTGGCCGAAGCCGCCGTCACCTACCAGATGATCGTCGAGGGCGTGCTGGCCGAGACCGGCTACCACGCCTACTACACCATGCTCGAACGCAGCAACCTGATGCCCGGCCTGCGCGCGATGGTCCAACTCATCCAGCGCGACGAAGCCCGCCACGTCGGCTACGGCGTCTTCCTGCTCTCGCGCCTGGTGGCCCAGCACGGCGACGACCTCTGGCGGCTCATCGACCGGAAGATGAACGCGCTGATCCCCGTCGCCCTCCAGAACGTCGCCCAGTCACTCGAATCCTACGGCGACGACGTCCCCTTCGGTCTCCTCGCCGAAGACTTTATCGACTACGGTCTGGCGCAATTCCAGAAACGCTACAACCGCATCGAAAAAGCCCGCCGGCAGACGCTCGACGAAGTCTGCTACGGCAGGGCCGCCGGCGGCAACGGCGCCCTCTCCGACGGGGTCTCTCCGGAGGCCGGCTGAGGACCAGGCGGACACGGCGAGGATCCGGCGGCAGGCCGCCTCACTCCTCGGGCTTGAGGATGGCGTCGATGCGCACGAGGGCGTCGCGCAGGTGGAGCCGCGTGGCCCGGTCGCGCGTGCGCGGCAGGG
>JBFGTT010000041.1:0-12234 GCA_041565995.1 Rhodothermales bacterium | reverse complement strand
TGCGCTTCGACGAGATGTTACGCAAACGACGATAGCGCCCCGTCTCCCGCCTCCCGCTATTTTTTGCCCCGCCGCCCCTCTTTGTTTGCGTTGAAGGATCGTGAAGGCGGATGCATCGCCCGAAGCCCCCCAATCCGCAAGCCCCCATGAGTCTGTCGTCGTTGCTGGAAGCGGATCGCCGGTGGATGAAGGCGGCGCTACGGGAGGCCGAGCGGGCTTTCGAGGCGGGCGAGGTGCCCGTGGGCGCCGTCGTCGTCCGGGGCGAGCAGATCGTCGGGCGCGGGCACAACCTGGTCGAAAAACTGCGCGACCCGACGGCGCACGCCGAGATGATCGCCATCACGGCGGCCTGCGAGACGCTGGGCAGCAAATGGCTGGAGGACTGCACGCTCTACGTGACGCTCGAACCCTGCCCCATGTGCGCTGGCGCCATCGTCTGGGCACGCCTGCGCCGCCTCGTCTTCGGCGCCTTCGACGAGAAGGCCGGCAGCGCCTCGACGCTCTACAACATCCCGCAGGACGCCCGCCTCAACCACCACGTCGAGATCGTCTCGGGCGTCGAGGCCGACCGCGCAGGCGCGCTGCTCCAGGACTTCTTCCGCCGGCGTAGACCCTGACCGGGCGGGCGTTCTCCTGTGCCGGGCCAGGCCCACCGGCGCTCACCCGAAATTCGAGAAACAGAGGACTTTGGCAGCGGGTTCGAGAGGCCGAATCTTTTCCTCAACAGCAACGCAGCGGCAACCAGATGCGGGACGTGGTCGTCATCGGAGCGGGACCCGTGGGGCTGGCCTGCGGCATTGAGGCCCGCCGCCAGGGGTTGGACGCGCTGATCATCGACAAGGGCGCGCTGATCAACTCCTTCCTGGGCTATCCGACCAACCTGGAGTTCTTCTCCACGCCCGAGTTGATGGAGATCGGCGGCCATCCTTTCTCCACGCTGCGCTACAAGCCTCTGCGCGAAGAAGCCCTCGACTACTACCGCCGCGTGGCGCAGGCCGAGCAGCTCGCCGTGCGCCTCTACGAGCGGGTGCTCCGCGTCGACGGCGAGGACGGCGCCTTCACGGTGGTCACGGAGAAAGACGCCTACGCCTGCCGCAAGGTGGTCGCGTCGATAGGCTTCTTCGACCTGCCCAACCTGCTGGGCGTGCCGGGCGAAGACCTGCCGAAGGTGACGCACTACTACCGCGAGCCGTACGCCTACGCCCGCCAGAAGGTGGCGGTGATCGGGGCCAAGAACTCGGCGGCGAAGGTGGCGCTCGAATGCTACCGCCACGGCGCCGACGTCACGCTGATCCATCGCGGCCCCGGCCTCTCGGACCGCGTCAAGTACTGGATCAAGCCGGACCTGGAGAACCGCATCCGCGAGGGCAGCATCCGGGCGTACTTCAACACCAAGGTAGCCGCCATCGAACCGGACCGGCTGCTGCTCGAGACGCCGCAGGGCCGCCTGGAACTGGCCAACGACTGGGTGGTGGCGATGACCGGCTACCGGCCCGACTACGCCTTCCTGCAGACGCTCGGCATCGCCATCGAAGACGACGAGGCCCGCACGCCCGTCTACGACAGCGAGACCTTCGAGACGAACCGCGCCGGCCTCTACCTGGCCGGCACCGTCTGCGGCGGGCTGCGCACGGGCCGCTGGTTCATCGAGAACGGACGCTTCCACGCGGGCCAGATCATGCGCCACATCGCCCACGGAACCTTCGAGCCGCTAGCGCTTGAAGAACGGTCGTGGAAGACGGCGGAATGACCCGCGCGAGCGCGGCGGCCTCGATCCTCGTCCAAACCAAACCTGAGCCAGCGATGAAGTACCTGCGCCTTTGTTATCCTCTCCTGCTGCTGCTGCTCGTCACCCCGGCGCGCGCCCAGACCGCCGCTTCGCCCGGCAGCCCGGCGCTCCCTGAGGGCTTCACGTCCTACACCGCCCCGATCCGCGAGGCGACGCTGACGGTGGTCTACCCGGAGGATTGGCACCTCACCAACGTGTTCGAGAAGAACGACTGGCGGCCCGTCTTCGCCCTCACGCGCAAGCCGGCCAACGTCTACGCCATCCTCGAAGGCTTCCTGCCCGTACTCAAAGACAACGCGCTCGTCTTCGTCTCGCTGCTGCTCGGGGCCGAGGAGCACTCGCCGATGGCGATCCTCCGGATGGCCGTCGAGTCGCTGCCCGCCTCGATGCTGCGCGAGGTCCAGGTGGTACAGCCGATGAGGGCGACGAAGCGCAACGGCGAGCACGCCGCCACCGCCGTCTACCGCGGCCTCGACCGCAACGGCAACCCTGTCGTCACCCGGCACGTCGCCGTAAGGACGGGGGGGCGGCTCGTCCACGTCTTCACGCTCGTGGCGGCGGACCAGGAGGCCGACGTCGCCCCGCTGGTCGACCAGATCATCGCCGGCATCCGTGTGGGCAAGGCGCCGAAGCCGGTGCCCAAATAGCAAGGGTATCAGCGCGCGGCGAGGATTTCCTGCGCCAGCGCGTTGGCGGGGTCGACCCGCAGGGCCTCTTGCGCGTAGCGGCGGGCCTGCGCCAGGTCGTCGTTGCGGAAGTGAGCCAGCGCGAGGTTGACCAGGCCGTTGAGGTAGGTCGGCTGGGCTTCGACGGCGCGGGAGAGCAGGTCGATGGCGCGGCTGAGGTGGCCCGCGTTGAGGTAATACGTCCCCAGGTTGCCGAGCGCCGTCGGATTGTTGGGCGCGGCGGCGACGGCCTGCTCGAACCGTTGGCGCGCCGCGTCGAGGCGGCCCTGGTCGGCGTAGAGCAGCCCCAGGTTGTCGAGGGCTTCGACGTAGTCCGGGTTGAGTTCGACGGCGCGAAGCAGTTCGGTTTCGGCGCGGGCGGCATCGCCCTGGCGCAGGTAGGCGGTGCCCAGGTTGAAGTGGGCTACGTCGAGCCAGGGCTGTTCGTCGGCGGCCTGCCGGTACTGGACGAGGGCTTCGTCGAGCCGTCCCTGCGCATCCAGGAAGCGCCCGTAGTTGACCCGCGTCTGCGCCATCGCCGGCTGGATGGCGAGCGCGCGCTGGTAGAGCCGCACGATGACCGCCGGATCGCGCCGCGCCGCCTCGTAGGCGCCGGCCAGCCCGTAGAGGTATTCCGGGTTGTCGGGATCGATCTGCACGGCCTGTTCCAGCGGAGGAATGGCGCGCGCGGGCTGCCGCAGCGCCATGTGGCCCACGCCCAGCAGCAGGCGGGCCTCGGCCTGGCCGGGGTGGTCCTTCAACCCCTCCTCCAGCAGCGCGACGCCTTTGCGGACGAGCGACGTGTCGGGGCGCTGCTTGCCCAGGACCACGTACGCCATGCCCGCATAGACCGCCGCCTCCGGCCCACGCTCGTCGCGTTCGAAGTAGGGCAAGAGGGCGCCCGGCGTGTGGGCCACCGCCGGTTCCGGCAGCCCGCCGCCCTGCTCCACCACCCGGATCCAGTGGTCGGTGAAGGAGCTGTGCGGCGCGTCTTCGGCCTCCACGCGGGGCATGTGGCAGGCCATGCAGTTGGCCGTGGCCGTGTGCGTGCGGCGCGCTTCGTCGGAGGCGAGGGCGGCGGGCAGGCTCTCCGGCGTGTGGCACGTCAGGCAGGTCTGGTTGAAATAGGCGGGGCCTTTGTCGCGGAAGCCCTCGTGGGGATCGTGGCACGTCACGCACGTCATCGGGCGGGCCGAGCCCAGCGCGCCCTGGAAGCAGGCGCTGCGTTTCATGCGTTCGGCGTGCGAGATGACGGCGATCCGGTCGGAGGGGCCGGGTGCGTCGAGGGCGAAGAGGGCCTGGTGCGCGCTCAGCGGCGTGGACGGGCGGTAGTCGAACGGCCCCCGGCCGTCGCGCTCGACCGACACGGCGCCGTGGAGGTGGCACTGCTGGCACACGTCCAGTTGCCGCTCCAGCGGCAGGTGGCGCGGGTTGACGATGGTGTCGTCGAGGTCGCCGTCGGGTTCGGGCGTGGCGAGGCGTTCTTCGACGTGCAGGCCGCCCGGCCCGTGGCACCGCTCACACCCGATGCCGTTGGGCACGTGCTCGTACTTGCCCCGGACGAACGGGACGGACGTGGGATAGCTGTTGTGGCAGGCCATGCAGCCGTCGGGGATGAGCCGGTCGAAGCGGCCATTGCTCTGCCGGTAGCCGGGGCTGAAATCCCACTTTCGGGCCTGCGCGTACCACGTCAGGGGCAGTTCGTAGAGGCGTCCGCCCTGCTGCGTCAGGTAGGTCCGCGCCGCGTTACCGCTGCCCACCACGAAGTCCATCCGGCGCACCAGGCTGTGCGTCTTGCGGCCTGCGGCGTCGAGCCGGTACTCTTCCTGGTAGGCGTGCCCGTCCTGCTTGAAGACGCGGTAGGTCAGGCGGGTGGCCGGGTGCAGCAGGGGGCCGCCCGGCGTCGTCTCGGCCACGCGTTCGGGCGAGAGCGGGTAGTAGGAGCGCGCCATCCCGTGCGTCTGATAGCCCCGCCAGAGGTCTTCGTGGCAGCTAAAGCAGGCGTCGTCGCCCACGTAAGCGACGCCGTCGTGGACGTTGCGGAAAGCGGCAGAGGCGTCCTCGTCGGTCGTCCGGGTCACGGGGGCGGTGCCGGGTGCGGCGTCGCGCTCCGCCTTGCCGCAGGCCGTCAGCGAGAGCGCCAGCGCCAGGAAAACTGCACAGCGAGCCATAAGACCGGGCGAGGAACGGACGGGGGAAGGGGCATAGGAAAACCCGGTTTCGCAGAGCGGGTTTCCGGCGGCGTGCAACGCAAAAACGGGGTGGGCCGCCGAAGCAGCCCACCCCGCCCGGGATGGTGCAGCCGTGCTACCGGTTAGAGCGTCAGGCTGGCGGTGATGAGGTTGACGTTGTCGAACGGATCCGTGGCGCGATAGGCGTAGTCGATGGTCAGACGCGTGCCGCTGACCTCCAGGTTCAGGCCGGCGCCGAAGTTGGTACCGTTGAAGAACGTCTTGTCCATGTCCTCCTCGAACTCGTAGCCGCCGCGCAGATACAGCACGTTGAGCAGGCCCAGTTCGAGGCCGCCCGAGAACTGATCTTGCGAGAACGAATTCGAGCGGAAGTTGCCCAGCAGGGTCACGTTGGCCGAGGCGCCGAGTTCGCGCGTGTAGGAGACGCCGAAGTTGAGCAACGAGGGCAGTTCGTACTCGGCGCCTTCGAGCGCCACGGCGCTGGCCTGCGCCGCCGGGCTTTGCTCGGGCAGGTTGACGAAGCGGACCAACCCCGTGCCCGAGTACTTGCGCGAAGGCCCGAAGTTGCTCAGGCTCACCCCGAAGCGCAGGCCGCTCTCGCCCACGACGTACGTCATGCCGGCGTCGAAGGCGAGGCCGTTGGAGCTTACGTCGTCGATCGTCTCGGTGACGAGCTTGACCGTGAAGCCGGCGGCGATGCGGTCGGTGAAGTCCCGCGCGAAGGAGGCGCCCACGGTCGAGAAGTTGGCCGTGTAGGTCACCTCGGTGATCTCCGGGGCGACTTCCGTTTGCAGCGGGATGTCGCCGAAGTCCCACGTGTTGATGGTCAGGGCGATCTGGTTGGCGCCGAAACGCTGGGCCACGCCGAAGTAGTTGACGCCGATGTCGGCGACGTACTCCATGCGGCTAAACATGACGTTCGTGCCGGTGTTGACCGTCAGGTTGGCGGGGTTGGCGAAGACCCCCTCCAGGCCGCTGGAGTTGGCGATGCCGGCGGTGATGCCCGAGGCCATGCTGACGCTGCGCGCCGTCAGCGGGACCAACAACTGCGTCGATCCCGCGGTGGTGCGCTCGATGTCCTGGCCGAATTGTGCCCGAGCCTCCGTCGTAAGCAGCGACACGAGGCAGGCAGCCAGTATTCCTACGATAAGGTGTTTCGCTTTCATCTTGAAAGACCTCCTGTTTTCGGATTGGGTGCGTGCTTCGAGGGCTGGCTTAGAAGAGGTCCAGCTGAATACGCTTCTTGATGACACCGAACTTGATCACCTTCTCGCCGACGCCGGGCACCTCCACGTGGATCAGGTACATGCCGCTGGCAATCGGGAGGCCGTCCTGCGTGGTCAGGTCCCACTTGTTGTTGGCGCCGCCGAGTTGCAGCGTCCGGACCAACGTACCGGCGAGGTTGAAGACCCGGATGCTGGCCTGGTCGGGCAGGTTGGTGAAGCGGACCTGGTCGGCTGCGAGGTTGATCTCGTAGGCCGAGGCGCCCTTGTAGGGGTTGGGCACGATGCCGATCTGGTCGAGGTTGTTGCGGGCCGTCTCGACGTCGTTCCGGACCGGCGTGAAGGACTGCGAGTTGATCGAGAAGACGTCGCCCTTGGCCAGCGGCTTGCTGGTGACGATCCGGAAGACGGTGCCTTCTTCGGGCATGTCCTGGTTGTAGGGATGGCCGACGTCCACGTCGCCGCCGTTCCAGTTGAAGACCACCATGCGGCGGATCGAGTTGTCCGTGGCCAGTTCGCCGTAGTGGGCCTCGCCGGGGCCCCACGTCTTGGCGGCGTCCTCCCAGGTGCGGTAGCCGCCGTCGCCGGGACTAACGTCGTTGGGCGTGGCCCAGTAGAACCAGTCGCTAGACGGGTCGTTGTTGGCGCTGGAGCCGGAGTGGTCGGCGCTGCCGCTGGCGCAGGGCGCCAGGTCCGGGCCGAGGGCGTCCACGGAGGCCTGAATCGACGCGGTCGAGTTCAGGTTGAACCCTGGCAGGCCGGTGGTGGTCACCAGGCTGGTGTAGTCGTTGTCGAGGAGGTAGGGCACCATGCGCACGTCGTCGCTGGGATCGTCGGGCGTGGCCGCGCCGATGCGCCAGAGTTCGAAGGGCACCTGGTAGGTGTTGCCGGTGCAGAACGGGTCGTAGCCGTAGCTGCCCTCGGCGGTGAAGCGGATCTCAAAGTCGAACGGGACGATGATGCGCGCGTCGAAGTTGCCCTGGGTCGTGCGCGCGGTGAAGGCGTCGAAGCTGCCCCGGTTGCCGTTGTCCCCCGTACCGATCATCCAGTGGCCGGCGCCCACCTGCTGCCTGTCGCTGGGCCGCAGCGACGGGAAGCCCTGGAAGTCGGCGGCGGCGCCGTCGGGCGGCGAGAGCGCCCCGGCCCCGTTGGCGACGGTGCTAAAGCTGGTGTAGGCCGGCGGGGCCGTACCAACGCTGAAGGAGATGCCGTCGGCCACGAGGACGTCGTTGCCGAAGGGCACGTTCTTGCCGTTCTCGCGGATGAACTCGCCGCCGTTGATGATGGTCTTCCCGCCCGAACTGACGAGGTCGTAGGTCAGCAAGCGCGTCCGGATCTCGCCGCCGATGAGCACGCCCCGGACGGTGATCGTCTGCCCCGGATGGTCCGGATCGTCGATCTCGAAGTCCTGGCCGACCACGTCCACGGCGTCGTAGACGCGGACGGTGTAGTCTTCGCCGGTGACGGCCAGCGGGTTGACCACCCGTCCGAAGACGCCGTCGGTATCGCCGCTGCCGGCGGTACGCACCGAGGCGATGGCCGTGTTGGGCGCGGTCGTCAGCACGGTGCCGCCGGCCCGCGCATCGGGCTTCTTGGGCGTCACCACGACGCGCGCGATGGGGCTGGCGTAAATCTTCGGCGCCGAGTGTGGGTTGAAGGCGTAGGCCTGCACGCCCAGGTAGTAGTCCTGGTAGTTGGTCAGGTTGGGAACGGCGTGGAAGTTCTGCACGCCGCCGTCATTGCCCTGCGCGACGACCCTCGTGACGACCGCACCCGTCGCGATGTCGAGGGCGTCATCGACGACCGTGGTGACGTTGTTGGCTACGTCGTAGGTGGCAATGACCCGGCCCACCTGGTCGGCGGCCGAGGCGAACCGCCAGACGCGGTAGCCCTCGAAGGTGTACGTGGTGTTGCCGTCGGGCGGGTCGAGGTCGATCAGGAAGGCGCTGGGCGCGTCGTACTTGTTGAGGAAGTTGTTCGAGGTGGGCTTGTTGGCCCATTCGAGGATCACCTCCCCATCGAGTTCGGCGATGGTCACGTCCGGCGCGTCGGGGGCGCGGGGGATGCTGAAGTTGCTGTTGAAGGCGCCCTGGGCCAGGATGTCGTCGAAGCGCATCTGGGCCACCGAGGCCAGGCGGTTGACGCTACGCGCCCAGACGATGCCGTAGACGATGTTCTGCACGTCGCCCGGCTTGAGGTCGAACGGGCCGGCGGAGAGCAGGAAGCGGCGGTCGGCGGGCGTGTTGCGCGAGCCTTTGTTGTCGGTGTTTTCCTCACTCCAGTATTCCCGCGAGACCGGGTCGCCGGGGAACATGAAGTTGGTCGGCTGGGTGCCGCCGAGGCCGGAGCCGCCGAAGGTCATGCGCGTGCCGTCGCGCCAGATGCCCTGGAGGTAGTTGTAGGGGTCCTCCGGGCAGCCGCCGGGCCGGCACGGGTTGCCCTGCACGGTGCTGTCGTTGTTGTAGTAGACGAACTGGGTCATCTGGATGCGCCGGGCATCCTCGTGCACCGTGCCGTCGGGGTCGATCTGGGTGTTGCCCGGGCTGGGGATCAGCGGCCCCTGGAAGAAGTCGTAGGCCAGCGCCGGCGGGGTGGTCCCGTAGCCGTCGAAGCCCTGGTCGTTGTCCGTCCCGTTATAGACGTAGCCCAGGCCGAGCGTGGTGTCGCTGCCGACGTAGTCGTCGGCGGCGTTGCCCAGGTCGGGGTCGCTCCAGATGCCGAAGTAGGTGTTCGAGAGGGTCTGGTTGCCCTTGTGGATGATGGTGTATTTGTAGAAGGTGGTGTTGTTGAGCGCGTCGGCGGTGCGGAAGGCGAAGGCCGTCACCTGCACTTCCAGGCCGATGGGGCCGGTCTGGGAGAAGCCCTTGACGTTGCCGACGTCGTTCATGACCCACCAGGCGGTCTGCTCGCCGATGAGTTCGGGGCGGTCGCCGCCTTCGAGGTTGTAGTTGTTGGGGTTGCCGTCGCCGTCCACGACGGGAGCGCCCAGTTGCCAGGGCCAGTCGAGGATGTCGCCGCTGGCCGGGCCGCCCTGGTTGAGGCGGTCGAGGTCGGAGCGGGTGATCTTAAAGATCCGGTCGAAGAGCGAGCAGTCGGCGGGCGCGTTGCCGTTGGCATCGAGCGGGCCGGGCCAGAACTCGAAGGGGCCGTAGTCGGTCAGGGCAGCGCGGATGGCGCCGGCCTCGTCGCGTCCGGCGATCCAGATGCCGGAGGCGAAGATGGAGTTGGCCTCCCCGCCGATGGGTACCGTGTAGACGTTGCCGGATCCTTTCCAGAACAGGTGTCCGTTGTTGTAGAGGCGGGCGCGGATGTTGTTGCCGTCGAGGTCTTTCGAGGCAGAGCCCTGGTTGCAGGCGCCCACGCCGGCAAACTTGGCGGCGCTGCGGTCCACGGCTTGCTGGCTCTTCGCCTTGTCCTTGTCGTCCTTGTCCGGTCGGTCTGCGTACGCGGTCGAGGCGAAAAGGAAGGCCACCATCACCAGCAAGGGGGTGATTTTGCTGAGCATTCGCATGGTCATATCTCCCGAAGGGTCATTGCTGAAGGAATGTGGAGGAACAGCAGGCCGCCGGGGCGCCTGCACAGACGCCCCGGCGGCGCTGCCGGTGGCCGATGGTTAGAAGAGCAGACGCAGGCCGAGGCGGGTCTGGCGCGGGATGCCGTAGTTGAACGGCGTACGCGCGGCAAACCGGTAGTGGTCGGCGAAGGACTGCGCCCAGAGCGCGCTCTGCGACTCGGTCAGGGCCGAGACGCGGCCCTGGCCCAGCGCCGTGTCGAGGTAGCCGTCGTCGTCGGCCAGGCCCGTCTGCGAGTAGACGCCGAGCACGTTGTCGCTGTTGAGCAGGTTCTGCACCCAGACGAAGGCCACCAGGTTGGCCCGGCCCAGCGAGAAGCGTCGGTCGACGCGCAGGTTGACCAGCGCCGTGGTGGGCTGGTTCTCCCCGTTGATCTCGCCTTCGAGGAAGCCGTTGAAGGACGTGAAGAGCGGGCTGTCGTCGTTGCGGCGCGTGTAGGGCTTGCCGCTGGCTACGCTGGCGACGACGTTGAAGCCGAAGTTCTCGAACAGGTAGGCCCCGCCTACGCGCGGCCCCTCGTTCTCACCCAGGCGGTAGTCCACCGTCAGGTTGACCGTGTGGCGCTGGTCGAAGTCCAGCGGGGTCAGGAAGCGCGGGTAGAACGGGTTGGTCTCCTGGCGCCAGGTGATCTGCGCGGTGGCGTTGGAGTCGCCGCCGGTACCCTGCGCGAACGAGAGCGTGTAGTTGGCCGTGGCCTGCAGGTTGCGCGTGCGCCGCAGGTCGAACTCAAACTCGACGCCCTTGACGGTCCCGAAGTCTACGTTGTCGTAGGTCTGGTAGTTGTTCGGGAAGACGTTCTGGACGATGCGCCGGCTGATGAGGTTCTTGATGTCCTTGTAGAAGCCGGAGATCTGGATGGCAGCGCGCTCGCCGAGGCGCTGGCGGAAGCCGAGTTCGTACTGCGTGGTCTTCTCGGGTCGCAGTGCCGGGTTGTTGTTGCGCTTGGAGCGCTCGGTGGCCTGCTGCCACTGCTGGATCGTGTCGTAGACGTTCTCGGCAGGGCGCTGCGCCAGCACGTCGTAGGCGGCGAAGAAGAGGGCCTGGTCGGTCACCGGGAAGCTCACCCCGATGCGCGGCTGCCAGGTCACCTGCGGCTCGTAGTCCTTGAAGACGTCGCTGGTGATGCGGCGGATCTCGTTGCCGCTGGCGTCCTTGATCACCTGCGGGCTGCCCGCGTTGCGAATGGCCAGGGCGCTGGCCGAGAGGCCGTTCTGGTCGTAGAACCGGCCGTCGAGATCCCGGAAGCCGACGACGGCGCCGGTGCTCTCGTTGAAGTAGACCGCGAAGTCCGAGCCGATGTTCGCGGGCACGCCCCCGACCTCGCCGGCGCGCACAATCGGCAGCAGCGCGAAGCGGTCGCGCAGCACGGGCGAGTTGGCGTCGTAGACGTCCACGCGCAGGCCCAGCTGCAGGACGATGTCGCGGAACTCGATCTTGTCGGCGATATAGCCGGCGTAGTAGATCGGCTCGAAGGGCGCGATGTTGAAGTTCTGGCCGGTGGCGAAGGCGTCGATGTCCTGGGTGTCTACCTCCTCGGTGCCCAGGAAGTTGTAGCCGTAGTACCAGATGTCGTCGTCGAGCACGTTGAAGCCGATCTCGTCATAGCTGTTGACGGCCTGCGCCTCGCCGATCTCCGGGGTACCGTCGCGCCGGTCGTAGCGCGCCAGGAACTCCGGACTGCCGAAGGAGAACAGGCGTGAGGTCCGCTGCTCGTACTCGCCGCCGAACTCGATCTGGTGCAGCCCGATCTGCGTCGTGGCGTTGGCCGAGATCGAGAAGCGCTCGTTGCGACTCTTGAAGTAGCCCGGCGGGTCGCCTCCCGGCGGCGCGAAGGTGTCCTGCACGTCGCGGAAGCCCGGCAGGCTGCCGTCCTCGTAGGTCGGCACGTAGGTGTCGCTGTCCGAGTCGTAGGAGCGGTAGCGCGCCGCGATGGCGTTCGTGGGATGGTCGATGTCGCCGTAGAGGAACACATCGGCCACGTCGCGCGAGAAGTCCGGGTGGTAGGACCAGAACTTGTCGTCCGAGTAGTCCACCTGTAACTGGTAGAAGGTGGAGTTGGAGAGGTAGTGCGTCCAGGTGCCGAAGAACCGGTAGGTGACCTGCTCGTTCTGCGAGAAGCGTTCCGGCGAGTAGATCGAGCGGACGTAGCTGAAGCCGCGCGAGTCGGAGTCTTCGAAGCCGCCGCCGAGGCGCACGCGGATGGCGTCTGCCGGGCTAAAGGCCAGGTTGCCGTTGAGCACCAGGCCCTGGCTGCCGTTGTTGGGCCGCTCGTCCTGCCGCGTGAAGCTGTCACTGGTCAGCGTGGAGGAAGCCAGCACCGGGATCGGATGCGCGGCGGCCAGGTGGAAGCCGTCGGGCACGTTGATCTGCGCGATGGCGTCGGCCGAGGGGGCACCCGCCGGCACGTTGCCGGGGAAGGGCACGTAGCTGACTTCGCCTGTTACGTCGTTGATGATGGCGACGGCCTGCGGGTTCTGGCGCAGGCGGTCGAGTTCGCTGCCGCGCAACTGCGGGAAGCCGATGGCGCGCGGGCCGGCGTCGCCGCGGTCGCTGAACTCGCCCGAGAGGAAGAAGCTGAAGCGCGGGCCGAAGAGCGGGCCGCCGAGCGTGGCCGAGAGGTTGTTGTAGCCGTAGGCGTCGAGCGCCTCGGAGGTGATACCTTCGACGGAGCCGAAGAACTTGGGCGCGCCCGAATTGGTGGTGATCGAGATCACGCCCGACATGGCGTCGCCGTAGCGCGCCGGGATGCTGCCGATGAGCATCTCCTGCTCCTGGATGGCTTCCGTCGGCACG
>JBFGTT010000040.1:0-12336 GCA_041565995.1 Rhodothermales bacterium | reverse complement strand
GGGCGCGACCTCGCCGGCCTGCGCTACACGCCGCTCTTCGACTACTTCACCGACGCCTTCGGCGAGACGGCCTGGCGCGTCATCGAGGCCGACTTCGTCTCGACCGAAGAGGGCACCGGCATCGTCCACATCGCCCCGGCCTTCGGCGCCGACGACTACGACGTGGGTCTGCGCGAGGGGCTGCCGCTGCTCAACCCGGTCACCCCCGAAGGCACCTTCACCGACGCCGCCGCGCTCGTGGCGGGCCGCTGGTTCAAGGACGCCGACCCGATCATCCTGCGCGACCTGACGCAGCGCGGCCTGCTCTACCGTCGCCAGACCTACCTGCACAACTATCCGCACGACTGGCGCAAGGGCACGCCGCTGATCAGCTATCCCGTCGAAAGCTGGTTCATCCGCACCACGGCCATCAAGGACCGCCTCATCGCGCTCAACGACACGATCCGCTGGCAGCCCGAAGCCATCGGCGAGGGGCGCTTCGGCGAGTGGCTCAAGAACAACGTGGACTGGGCGCTGAGCCGCCGCCGCTACTGGGGCACCCCGCTGCCCATCTGGCAGTCCGACGCCCCCGGCTCCGACTACGCCGAGTGCCTCGGCTCCATCGCCGAGTTGCGCGAAAGGTGCGGCGACCAGCTCCCCGAACGCGACGAGGACCTGGACCTGCACCGCCCCTTCGTCGACGCGCTGACCTGGCCCGCCCCCGACGGCGGCACGATGCGCCGCGTCCCCGACCTGATCGACGTATGGTTCGACTCGGGCGCCATGCCCTTTGCGCAGTGGCATTACCCCTTCGAAAACCGGGAAGCCTTCGCGGCCAGCTTCCCCGCCGACTTCATCGCCGAGGGCGTCGATCAGACGCGCGGGTGGTTCTACACGCTGCACGCCATCGCCGCGCTCGTCATGGACAGCGTCGCCTACCGCACCTGCGTCGTCAACGGCCTCATCCTCGACGAAAGCGGCGAGAAGATGTCCAAGACGAAGGGCAACGCCGTCGATCCCTTCGACGTCCTCGACCGCTTCGGCGCCGACGCGGTGCGCTGGTACCTGATGAGCAACACGCCGCCGTGGGAGGATCTCAAGTTCGCCGAACGCGGCCTCGTCGAGACCCGGCGCAAGTTCTTCGGCACCCTGGAGAACAGCTACACGTTCTTCGCCACTTACGCCAACATCGACGGCTTCGCCTACCGCGAGGAGCGCCTGCCGGTGGCCGAGCGCCCCGAACTCGACCGCTGGATCACCAGCCGCCTCAACACGGCCATCGCCGAGGTGGACGCCGCCTACGCGGCCTACCATCCTACGCGTGCGGCGCGGGCCGTCGAGGGCTTCGTCGACGAACTCTCGAACTGGTACATCCGGCGGTCCCGGCGGCGCTTCTGGTCGGCCAAGCAGAACGGCCAGCAGGACGATCTCGACAAGCGGGCCGCCTACCAGACGGTCTACGAGTGCCTGGCGGCCACGGCGGGCCTGATGAGTCCCATCGCGCCGTTCTTCGGCGAGTGGCTCTACCGGGCGCTCAACGAGGTGACGCAGCGCGGGCAGGCCGAGTCGGTCCACCTGGCGCTTTTCCCCGACGTCGAGGCCGTCGCCGTCGATGCGGACCTCGAACACCGGATGGCGCTGGCGCGGGCGATCTCGTCGGTGACGCTCTCGTTGCGCAACCAGGCGGGCATCAACACGCGGCAGCCGTTGCCGCGCATCCTGGTGGTCACCGGCGTGGGCGTCGAGCGCGAGGCTGTCGAAGCCGTGCGCGCGATCATCCTCGACGAGGTCAACGTCAAGGCCGTCGAGTACGTCGAAGGCTCCAGCGGGGTGGTCCGGCGCACGGCCCGGCCCAACTTCAAGCGGTTGGGTAAGCGCCTGGGGCGGCTGATGCAGGCCGTCCACGCCGCCGTGCGTGCCTTCAGCGACGCCGACATCGACCGCTACCTGCGCGCGGGCGCCCTCGAAGTCCAGGTCGAAGGCGAGGCCGTCAGGCTCGGCCCCGACGACCTCGAGATCGTCAGCGAGGGCATTGAGGGCTGGCTCGTGGGGCAGGAGGAGGGCGTCACCGTCGCGCTCGACACCGCCGTTTCGGAGGCGTTGCTGGCCGAAGGGCTGGCGCGCGAGTCGGTCAACCGCGTGCAAAACCTTCGCAAGAAGGCGGATTTCGACGTAACCGACCGCATCGAGGTCCAGTACCAGGCCACGGGGCGCCTGGCGCAGGCCATCAAAGAGCACGCCGCATGGATCCGGAACGAGACGTTGACTTTGGAGTTGGAAGAAGCCGAACATCCGTCCGGAGAGGTCATTGAAACGTTCCGGATCGGAGAGGACGAGTTGACCGTCGGGGTGCGCCGCGTAGCCCGTTGAGCGTTGCGCGTGCGGCGATCCCTTTTGGTTGGGTTTCGTTGTGTTCCACCCTCAAGCAGCCGTTTGCATATGCCGGACAAGAAGAAATCGACCGTGGAGACCGAGGAGCGCCTTACGCCGTTCACGGATGAGGAGCTGGAGCACTTCCGCCAGATTATCCTGGAGAAGCGCCACAATGCCATCGAGGACATCGAGCGGATGAAGCTGCAGCTCGAAGATTCGCGCGAGCAGGCCGAGAACGACTCGGCCTACAGCTTTCACATGGCCGACGCCGGCACCGACGCGATGGAGCGGGAGAAGCTCTACCTGATGGTGGCCCGGCAGCAGAAGTACGTCGGCTACCTCGACCGCGCCCTTGAGCGCATCAAGCACAAGACCTACGGCGTCTGCAGGGTGACCGGCAAGCCGATCTCGAAGGAGCGCCTCGAGGCGGTCCCGCACACCGAGATCTCGATTGAGGCGAAACTGAAACAGAAGAAGTGATCGTTGTGCCGCCGCGCAAAAAAGGTCTCGGTATGCGTCTATTCTGGGTTGCATTCGGCGTCGTGTTGATCGACCAGATCGCCAAGATCACGGTCGTGCAGACCATGATGCGCGGCGAGTCGATCCCGCTGCTGGGCCAATGGCTGCAGTTTACCTTCACCGAGAATCCGGGCATGGCCTTCGGCATCACGTTCGGGCCGGCCGGCATGGTGACGGTCTTCTCGATCCTGGCGACGTTTCTGATCGTGCTCTATCTCTACAAAGTGCGCCACGGCTACGCGCCCTACCGTTTCAGCCTCGCCTTCATCCTCGGCGGCGCCGTCGGCAACATCATCGATCGGGTCTTCTACGGCAAACTCTTCGGCACCGGCAACCTGTTTCAGGGGCACGTGGTCGATTTCATCCACGTCAACCTCTGGAGCGGCCGCATTGCCGACGGCGTCCCGCTCATCGGGGGGCATTATCTGGCGCTGTTCCCCATCTGGAACGTGGCCGACATGGCCATCGTGATCGGCGTGGTGGGCATCTTAGTCTTCCAGAAAGAATTCCACGCGCGGCTGATGGCGCAGCAGGAGGCGTCTGCCGCGCTGTCGGTCAACGGGCTGATGCCGCAGGACGAGGCGCCCGCCGTCTGGACCCCCTCGCCCCCCCGCGTCGAGGGCACCCCGGAGGAGCGATCCTGAGCTTGGGGATTGGGGATTGGGGATTGGAGAATGGTAAATGGTAATTGGTAAATGGTATTGGGATAATAGGAGTTAGGAAAGGGTAGTTGGTGATTGGGAATTGGTCTGGCGGAGCGCCATACCGGTAGGTATGCGCAAGATGGTGAACGTCCTCAATCCTTGTCTGCTGCTCGTTGCGAGGCTCTGCCTCGCCATGCCGGAACGACGGCTCTGCCGCCAAAACGGCCTCCGGACGGCAGAGCCACGTGACGAGCTATTTGGGTAAAAATGAGGCTTTCACCAGGATGCACACACCTACCGCCATACCCCACCATTTCCCATTTTCATTTTCCAATTTTCATTTTCCCATACCCCATTCTGCTCACCAGGCGGCGCGGACGGCCAGCGACGGGGTGAAGGGCAGCAGCAGGCGGTCCTCGCGGCGTAGCAGCCGGTGCTCGCGGTAGAAGTCCGGGTCGTAGACGAAGCGCCAGTCGGCCACGTTGTCGCGGTTGAGGACGTTGAGCAGGTCGAGGCGGGTCTGGAGCATCAGGCGGCCCAGGCGCAGGGCGTAGGCGGCGCTGAGGTCCAGCTGGTAGACGGGCGGCAGGCGGTGTTCGTGCGGATGGGCCAGGCGGAAGTGCCGGATCTGGTCGCCGATGCTCAGCACGAGGTCTTCGGGCAGGACGGCGCGCAGGTTGAGGTCGGGGAAGGCGCCGAGGAAGTCGTAGTAGGGTTGCCGGTAGCCCCAGCTTCGGCCCCAGATGCCGCGCCAGCGGCCCACCAGTGTCAGCCCGGCGACGGGGCGTCCTTCGAGGGCCAGTTCGAGGCGATGGGGTTCGTTCCAGGGGGCGGGCACGGTTTCGCCCAGGAAGAAGAGGCCGAAGGTGCGCCGGGCCTGGCTGTATTCGTAGCGCGTCTCCCAGCGGAAGCGGGTCCAGCGTTTTTCGAGCAGCACCGCCGCGCCGTAGGTGGCCCCTTTGCCGTCGGCCAGGAAAGCCGACTGGGGGAGGGAGGGCAGGCTCCGCACCTCGGCGTTGTTGCCTCCCTGGCCGACGGGCCGCCCTGCGGAATAGTTGACGGCCAGCAGGTGCAGGTGCCGCTTGAGGTAGCCTTCGAGGCGGAGGGTCCAGCGCGGGGCCGGGCGCAGGAGCCATTCGGCGGCCAGGTGAGCCGAGAGCGGCGGGCTGAGGCTCGAATCGACGACCAGCCAGGTACGGCTGCTGGCCTGGAGCGCCCGCGCGCTGCGGCTGCTGACGTCGAACTGGTTGACGAACTGGCGGAAGAGGCCCGTGGCCAGGCGGAAGGACCAGGGGCCGAGGGCGCCGCCGGGTTGGTCGAAGCGCAGGGCCAGGCGCGGCTCGGCGTAGAGGGTCTGCCGGGCGTCGAGGTAGGTCAGCCGTGCGCCGGCGTCGAGCGTGAGGCGGCGCGAGAGCGTGAAGTGGTTGGTCAGGTAGCTCGCCACGCGCCAGCCGGCGGAGCGGTGGCTGATGGGCAATCGCTGCGTGCCCTGCACCAGGAAGCGGTTGAAGGTGTAGGTCGGCTCGACGCCGGCTTCGAGGTGCCAGAAGGACTGCGCGGCGAAGTCGAGCGTGGCGGCCAGGGCGAATTCGTGGATGCGGTTGTCGTTGTCGGCGCGGGGGTCGAGCCGGGCCTGCGCGACGCCGTCTTCGTTGATTTGCTGGATGAGGAAGTCGTGGCGGAGGCGGTAGAGGCTGGCGCGGGCGCGCAGGCCGGCCAGCACGCGGGCGCTCACGACGGTCTCGTAGCGAAGCTGCGTGGTGCTATTGTTCCAGGCGTAGAGGTCGCGCGTGCGGGGCGCCACGTCGGGCGAGACCTGGCCGGCCAGGGGTTCGAAGACGTTGCGCTCGCTGTCGAGTTCGCGGCGGCTGAGGTAGGTGGAGGCGTGGAGGCTACGCAGGGCGCCCAGGCGCAGGCGGGCCGCTGCGTGCAGGTCGTAGAAGCCCACGGCGGGGTTGCCGGAGGAGAGCTGGCGCCGGAAGGCCGTCGCGCCCGTCCGGTCCTGCGTGGCGTCGGAGTCGAAGGCGGCCAGCATGAACGGATCGGGCTGGTTCCAGTCTTCGAGCAGGCGGCGGACGGGTGCGGGCTGGTAGACGTCCCAGAGGCCGTAGCGGCCCGCCAGCAGCAAGGCGGCCCGGGTGCGGCCCGGCGTACCCGCCTGCACGCCCAGCCGTGCGTTGAGGCTCAGCGGGTCGGCCTGCACGTCGAGGCCCTGCGTCTGGCCCAGCGCGTGCTCGGCGGCGATGACGCCCGCGCTCTGGCTGCCGACCTCGGCGCCGAAGCCCGACTTGTGGACCGTCACGCGGCCGATGGCGAACGGGCTGAACGGCCCGACGAGTCCGCCGATGCTGATGGGCACGAAGACGGGGGCGCCGTCGAGGCGGAACTGGTGCTCGCCCGTCTCTCCGCCCTGCACGTGGAGGTCTGCCGTGGCGTCGCTGAGGCGGACGCCGGCGAGCGTGCCCAGGCTCTGGGCTACGTCCGCCGTGCCGCCGTGGCGTCCGTTGAGCAGGCGTTCGGGCGAGAGCGCGGCGGTGCCGAGGCTGTCGGAGGGCAGCCGCCACTGCATGCCGTCGACGACGACGGGGGCCACCAGGATGGGTTCGGCGTCGAGCGAGAGGTGGGCGCGGCCCGTCCCCTGCGGCGGCACCCAGACCGAATCGACGCGCTGCCGGTAGCCCAGGTAGGAGGTCGTCACGCGGTAGTAGCCGGGTTTGAGGCCGGCGAAGAGGAAGCGCCCCGTCTCGTTCGAGACGGCGCCGGTGCTGCCGTCGGCCAGCAGCACGTGGGCGTTGGGCAGCGGCTCGCCGGTCTCGCCATCGACGACGACGCCTTGCAGGTTGCCCAGCAGCGGCGGCGCTTCGGGCGTCTCGGCCAGCACGTAGAGGCCCGACGAGAGGCGGTAGAAGTCGAGGCCGGTGCCCCGGAGGATGCAGCGCAGCACGTCCTCCGGCGGTTGCATCTCGATGACGCAGTAGACCTGCCGTCCGGCCACCAGGGCCGGGTCGTAGGCCAGGTCGAGGTGGGCCGTGGCGATGAGGCGGCGGAGGGCTTCGTCGAGGGGGGCGCCGCGCAGCACGAAGCTGTAGCGGGCGGCGTCCTGCGCCTGCGCCGGCAGCGCCGGCAGCAGCGCCAGCAGGAGCAGCAGGCGGCACATCCCGAAAAAAAAGTCCTGCCCGGCGGTCCTCCTGCGAAGCGGAGCACCGTGCACGAAGGGCAGGGACGGGCGATGGAGGGCGGCCTTCACACTCAGACGATGGGTCTGCTACGACGGCGGCGCGTGCCGGAGGGCGCTAGGGTTGATAGACCAGGAAGCCGTTGGCGGTGGCCCGGTAGCGCAGCCCGGCGGACTGGCAGAGATCCTTCACCAGGTTTTCGGCGCTGTCGATCTTGTGGCGCGAGATGGTCAGGCGGCGCGCCCGGACGGTTTCGGAGGCGGTGATGTCGATGCCGAAGCGGTGTTCGATTTCGTCGAGGAGGACCGCGAAGGGCTGGTCGTAGAAGATGAAGCCGCCGTTGCGCCAGGCGGTGGCCTCGTCCAGGCGGGCCGCGCTCGGGGGCTGCGGCGCGGCGTCGCGGCGGGCCACGCTGGTCGTCTGGCCGGGGCGCAACACGATGGGTTGGCCCGTGCGGGCGGCCACGCGCACCACGCCCGAGACGACCGCCACAACGGTCCGGGCCTCGCTTTCGTCGGGCCAGGCGCGCACGTTGAACTGCGTGCCCAGCACCGTGACGCTGGCGTTGAACGTCTCGATGACGAACGGCGTTTCGGCCCGTGCCACGTCGAAGAACGCCTCGCCTTCGAGTTCGACGTGGCGGTGCTGGCGGCCAAAGGCGCGGGCGTAGCGTAGCGCGGCGCCGCTGTTGAGGTGCACCGTGGAGCCGTCGGGCAGGTGGGCCGCCACCGTCTGCCCGGTGGGCGCCGTCCAGGTGACGGGCTGCCGGTACCAGAACAGGCCGGCGGCCAGCAGCAGCACCACCGAGGCGGCCAGGGCCATCCAGGGCAGCATCCGCGCGGGTTGGACCAGGCGTAGCCACGGGCGCGCGTCTGCCTCGGCGGTGGCGCGTTGCAGCACGTGCTGGATCGCCCGGATGCGCGTCGGGTCGGGCGGCGGGGCCGTCGCCGTCGGGTCGGCGTCTTCGGCCAGGCGCCAGGCCGGCTCCAGGTCGCCGGGGGCCAGGTCGGGGAAGTCGGCCAGCCAGGCTTCGAGGTCGGGCGGCGTCGTGTTCGGGGCGTTCATGGGGCTATGCGATCTGGTTGGTGCCGCAGCAGGCGGCTGCGCAGGTGTTGCAGCGCCAGGACGATGTGGTTGTTGACGGTTTTGGGCGCCAGGTTCATGATGCGGGCGATTTCGACGTGGCTGAGGCCCTGGTAGCGGCTGAGCATGAAGGCTTCGCGGCGTCGTTCGGGCAGTTCGGCAATCCACGCCTCGACGTGGGTTTCGAGGGCGCCGGCGTCGAGTTCGTCGGCCGGGCGCGGCGTCTCGGCGGGTTCGTGGAGCACCTCGTCGAGGGCGTCGGCGGCGTGGCGTCGGGCGTGGCGCACGTGGTTGAGCGCGGTGTTACGCGTCATCTGGTAGAGCAGGGCCTTGAGCGAGCGCGCCGGGTCGATGCGTTCGCGGACCTGCCAGAGTTTCAGGAAAACGTCCTGGAGCACGTCGTAGGCGGCTTCCTGGTCGTGCGTGAAGTACCAGGCGTAGCGGTAGAGCGCGTCGTAAGTGGCCTGGAACAACTCCGTGTAGGCCGTCTGGTCGGAGCGCCGCAGCCGCCGGCTCCAGTCGGTAAACTGTTCGGATGTAAGGTTTTTCATAGGCGGAAGGACACGTGTCCTTCATGCTACACCGGGCTGGATGGGGATACCCAATGTTTCGGCAGGAGGTCCGCTGCCTTGAGGATCGCGGAGTGCGGATCGCGGATCGCGGATTGAGCAGCTTCGCCCTTCGCCCTCCGCTCACCGCCCTCTGCTCACCGCAGCATCAGCGGTTCGCCGAACTTGGTATCGATCTGCACGCCGAGGTCTTTGAGCATGGCCGTCGGGAGTACGCCGCCGGCGAAGATGAAGACGTAGTCGTTCTCCACGGTGTGCTCGGCGCCGGAGGCGTCGGTGTAGGCGACCATCTCGCGTGAGATGGCCGTCAGGTTGGTGGCGGGCAGGAAGGCGACCGAGCGTTCGTCCATGATGGCGCGTTCGATGCGTTCCTGGTTGAGCGGCTTGAGGCGCGAGAACTTGTCTTTGCGGTAGGAGAGGCGCACGGTGGTGCCCGGCTGCCCGGCCAGCGCCAGCGCCGCCTCGACGGCCGAGTCGCCCCCGCCGACGACCATGACGCGGTTGCCGGCGTACTGCTCCGGTTCCAGCAGCGAGTAGGCCACGTTGGGGCCGTCTTCGCCGGGGATGCCGAGCTTGCGCGGGGTGCCCCGCCGCCCGATGGCCAGGATGATGCGCCGCGCCTTGTAGGTCTGCTGCGGCGTCTCGACCAGGAAGCATTCGTCGTCGGTGGGTGTGGCGCCGGGAAACAGTTCGCCCGTGCGGATGTGCTCCTCCACGCCGGTCTTGTCGATGATGTCGTGCCAGGTCTCGATCAGGTCCTCTTTCTGGATGTGCTTGAAGGTCAGCTTGCCGTAGCCGGGCACCTGGAGCGGGTAGGTCATCACCAGCTTCTTGCGCGGGTAGTAGCGCACCGTCCCGCCGATGTCTTCTTTTTCGAGGGTTTGAAACGAGAGGTTGTGGTGGAGGCAGTTGAGCGAGGCCGCCAGCCCCGCCGGGCCGCATCCCACGATGAGCGCGTCGAGGGCTTCCGAGGGCACCACGCGCTTCTCGTGGCAGATGCCCTCGACGCACTGCCGCGCCTGCTCGAAGGCGTTGCGGATCAGCCCCATCCCGCCCAACTCGCCCACGACGTAAACCCCCGGCACGTTGGTCTCGAAGTTCTCCTTGATGCGCGGGATCTCGACGCCCCGCCGCGCCGTGCCGAGGACAAGCTGGATGGCCTCGACGGGGCACGAACGCTCGCAGAGGCCGTGCCCCACGCAGTGCGTCGGATGGATGGTGACGGCCTGGCCCGCGATCAGACCCAGCACGTCTTTCTCCGGGCAGACCGCCACGCAGTTGCCCGTCCCGATGCAGATGTTGGGATGGACGACGGGGTGCAGCGACGCCGGCTCGACGCCGCCCTGCGCCTGGACGTCTGCGTAGGCCGCCTGCGCCTTGCGCTCCTGCCGCCGGTGCCGCCAGAGGTAGGGCACGACGAACAACAGCACCAGCGCCAGGCCGATGATCCAGAGGAGCAGACTTTCCATCATCAGAATGCGTACCAGAGGCTCGTGTAAAGCGTGAAGCTACGCAGCGTAGTGCCTTGCTGGAGGCGCGCCTGGGCGCTGCCGTAGAACCCTCGTCCGAGCGGCGCTGAGGCGTGCAGGGCCACGCCGTGCGTTAGCAACGGCTCGGCCAGCGTGGCGGTGCGGTAGAACTGGTACTGAAGCCGCGCCCGCACCGCGCCGAGGTCGCGCGAGACGCCGGTGTTGAGAAAAAACGAGGTGCCCTTGTCGGCGCTCCAGTAGCTGGCGTTGGCCGAGAAGCCCAGGTCCAGCACGCCCGTCCGGGGCACCTGCACGTAGCCGCCGAGGGTGCGCCCGTCGGCCACGCGCCCGCGCACAGCGTCCTCGACGAAGTTGAACGCCACGTCTGCGCCGAGGCTGAGGCCGTCGAGTTGCAGCGACGCGCCCGCGCCCGCCTGGTCGCGCCGGTAGGAGACGACGCGCTGCGTGCGGTAGATGCTGTAGGGCTGGCGGACGGTGTAGCGCGCCGTTAGCAGCAGGCGGCGGTGCGGCGCGGCGGCGCCCCGCAGGTTGAAGCGCGAGGCGATCCACTGCCCCGTCTCGGGGTCGCGGTCGAGTTGGAGGTCGTGGCGCAGGCTCAGGCCGCCCCAGCGCAGGCGGTGCGACAGCCCGGCGAAGCGGTGGTCGAGCAGGCCGTTGCTCGGACGGATCTCGTTGTAGGAGACTTCGGCGGCGTAGCGCAGGCCGGCGCGCTCGCCCAGTTCGACGTGCGCGAAGCCGGCGTAGCGCGGCATGTCGGGTGAGAAGCCTTCGTTGCTGCGATCCGGGAGGAAGCCGACGGCCGTCCCGAAGCCGGCGCGGCGGCTGCCCACGTGCAGCAGGGCGCCGTCCCAGTAGCCCTCGTAGGCGGCATACGGATTCGAAAAGCGCCCGGCCTGGATCGAGAAGGCGGTGAAGTCTCTCGCCAGCAAGAACTGGTAGGCGTGGACGGCCAGCGCCGGCTCGATGGGCCGGAGGGAGCTGTAGCGGTAGTCGGCGCGCAGGCGCGTGCGCAGCGTCATCCCCTGCGGCAGGCCGCGGACGTCCAGGTGCAGGTTCATCGACGGCGTGGCGAAGGTCCGCGCGGTACGGCCGGCCCCGGCGCTGCCCCACTGCGTGCTCGACCGCAGCGTGTTGAGGCTCAGCATCACCCGTCCCGAAGCGTGTGGCCCGGCGCGGGGCTGCCGCGTCGGCGCGGCTGCTTCTGCGGCGGAGGGGTACGCGGCAGGGCGCTCCGGCGGCGCGGCAGGCGGCTCCGGCGCGGCCTCCTGCGGCGGCTCCGGCGGCGGTGCCCCGACCGGCTGCCCCGGCACGCGCAGGTGCAGCACCTCGCCGCGCGTCACGGCGAAGGGTGCGCCCGCAAAGGTGACCACGCTGCGGTCGGCGATGCTGCTGACGATGGCCAGCCGCCCGGCCAGCGCGCCGTCGCGATAGACCGCCAGCGTGTCGCCGGGGAGGATGCCCCGGTCGCGGCCTGCGTCGAGGTACACGTTCGGCCCCGCCAGGTAGGTCACACGGGCCGTGACGGGGGTTTCCTGCGCGTAGGCCGTCGTCCCGATGCTCGCCAGCAGCAACGCCATGATTGCTATGTAAAACAGGCGCTTAATCTTTCTCACCGGTGGGGTGGCAGGCGTAGCAAGCATTGGATTCGTAGACGTAACCGGGCACGTCCTGGTGCTTATCGTCCATGCGATCCTGGCGATGTTCGTGGCAGACGAGGCAGGTGAAGACGTTGAAGTCGTCGGGGTCGGTGTGGCAGGTGGCGCAGGAGGGCCACTCGCCGGCGTGTTTGCCGCTGAAGATGGGGAAGAAATCGTTGTCGTGGTCGAAGGTGGTCTGCTGCCAGTCGGTGGTGTTGTGGCAGGTGAGGCAGGTCGTCGGGTAACCCTGTCCGCCGTGGGCCTGCTGGAAGTCCGGCTGGTGGCAGGTGAGGCAGTCGTTGGCGTCGGCGGGATTGAAGAGGGGGCTGAAGTCGGGTGGCGGGGCGTGGCAGGCCGAGCAGGGCAGCGTCTCGTGGGCGCCGAGCAGGGGGAAGCCGCCGGAGGCGCCGGCGTGGTCGAAGGTGGCGCCCTGCCAGGTGTTGGTGTTGTGGCAGGCAATGCATTCGAACGGGAAGCCGTCGGCGGCGTGTTGCTGGTCGTAGTCGGCCTGGTGGCAGGAGAGGCAGTCCTGGTCGCCGGCGGGGTCGAAGAGGGGGGTGAAGTCGGGCGGCGGGGCGTGGCAGGCCAGGCAGTCGAGCGTCTGATGCGCGCCCAGCAGCCGGAAGCCGTTGGCGACGGAGGCGTGGTCGAAGTTGACGTCGGGCCAGGTGTTGGTGTTGTGGCAGGCAATGCATTGGGTGGGGAAGCCCGTCCCGGCGTGCTGCTGGTCGTACTCGGCCTGGTGACACGTGACGCAGTCGTTCTGGTCGACGGGGGCGAAGATCGGCTCGAAGCCCGGCGGCGGCGCGTGGCACGAGGAACAGTCCAGCCCCGCGTGCGCGCCGACGAGGCCGAACCCTCCGGCG
>JBFGTT010000039.1:0-12349 GCA_041565995.1 Rhodothermales bacterium | reverse complement strand
GAAGCGGGGAAACGGATTTCCCATCGCGGTTCTTGCGCCGCTTTGCGCATCCCTGCTACGGTCCTGTTGGGTGTGTGAAAAGCCCGTTTGCTGCGGCAACATCGCCTGCCGGGCGGCGTGGGTAGCCCCGTCGTGCCGCCGACTTTGGCACCAAGATTGAGCGGGCACGGCGGCGGAACCCCTCCACCCCTTCGAACCAATCGAGCATCAACGTCATGTATAGATCCCTGCACCGCATCTTTTCTTTCCTGGCCGTCGTGCTGTTGGCGGCGAGTCTGACGCTGGCGGGTTGCAAGAGCCTCAGCAACACCGAGAAAGGCGCCGTCGTGGGCGCCGGGGCCGGGGCCGTCGTCGGCGGGGCGATCGGCCACGCTACGGGCAGCACGGCCAAGGGCGCCATCATCGGCGCGGTCGTCGGCGGGGCTGCCGGCGCGCTCATCGGCCAGCAGATGGACAAGCAGGCCAAGGAACTCGAAGAGGACCTCGAAGGCGCCGAGGTCGAGCGCGTGGGCGAGGGCATCCAGATCACCTTCGATTCGGGCATTCTCTTCGATTTCGACTCGTCGGCCCTGCGGCCCGAAGCGCGTCAGAACCTGCGCGACCTGGCCCAGAGCCTTCAGCAATACGACAACACCGACCTGCTGATCGTCGGCCACACCGACGCCGTCGGGCGGGACGACTACAACTACCGGCTCTCCGAGCGCCGGGCCAACGCGGCGGCGGCGTACCTGATGGAGCTGGGCGTCTCGCGCGACCGGATCACCACCATCGGCAAGGGCGAGAACGAGCCGGTGGCTTCGAACGACACCGACGCGGGCCGGCAGCAGAACCGCCGCGTCGAGGTTGCCATCTACGCCAGCGAGGAATTCCGAGAAGAGGTAGCGAGCGGGAACTGAGGCGGCGGGAAGGTCAACCGGAGAACGTAGAAGACGCGGCAACGCCGGATCCTGCCGCGCGGCGCACAGTCAGCAGCTGCTCCAAAAAGTCGCCCTCTGCGCTGGCCGGGGGCGACTTTTTGCTGTGCTCTGCGCGCCTGTTTGCTCAGGAGGGATCATCGGCCGATATCCTCGTTCCAGAGATCCGGGTTGGCGTCGATGAACGTACGCATTAGCTGTTTGCACTCCTCCAGGTCCAGATCGACCACCTCGATGCCGTGCGCCTGCATGAACGCTCTGGCCCCGGCAAACGTCTCGGATTCTCCCACGACGACCTTTTTGATGCCGAACTGCACCGCAGCGCCCGCGCAGAGGTAGCAGGGCATCAAGGTCGAGTAGAGCACCGTATCCTGATAGGTGCTCATCCTGCCTGCGTTGTGCAGGCAATGGATCTCCGCGTGCATGATCGGATCGCCGTCCTGCACCCGTCTATTGTGGCCTCTGCCTGCGATTTCGCCCTTCTTGACCAGGACGGCTCCGATAGGGATGCCCCCTTCTCGATGTCCCTGTCGGGCTTCCCCGATGGCGGCTTCCATGAATGCATCCATGACGGTTCGTGTCGGGTGGCTTCGGGGAGCAGGCGAGCTTCAAATCAATTTGTGGTGGTTCACCAGGAGAATGTCAACCGCGAAGGCGGCGACGTTGAGCAGGCCCAGCCACACCAGGCCGACGACGGAGTAGACGTCGTCCACGCAAAGGAGCAGGATCACGATCCCGGCGATGAGCAACGTGTTCAGTATAGCCCACGCCCAGGGAATACGGCGTCGTTGCCAGCCATCGAGCCCTTTGCCGAGGACCCACTGAGAGCCTATCCAGGCGACATCGACCGCACAGAGGGCCATCAGCAGTCCCACGAAGCCGATCTGCGCGTCGCTATTTGCCTGCACGGTTGAGAGGCCCCCCAGAAAGATCAGGATCATCGATTGCAGGATGATCCAAAACAAGTCGTAGAACCACACGATCCCCTTCATCTCCAGGAGCGCCTCGCTGATCAGGTGCAGCTGGTTCCCGATGAAGAAACGCACGCTCGTCAAGAAGAAAATCAAGAAAAGCAGGAAGGTGCTCAGCGTAATGCCCGAGGCATGAAGGGACTCGCGCACCGGCCCCACCATCTCCTGAAAGGCCAGCCCAATGAGAACCGCCACGAAAAGGGAGGTAATGACGTTACGTTGCTCGCGCCTGCGTCTGTCCTCTGCTGTCGAACTCATACCTTGCCTTCCGTCTATGCGCGGCAAAACGTTGGGGGGGCGATCGACAAAGTTAGCGTGCCGGGAGACTTTTTGCCAGACGGCGGGGGTAATATGAAATCCGGCTGCTTCGTGGTACTTCGGAAAGGATGGAGGGTTGTTAATGGTAGATGGTAAATGGTTAATGGTCTGGCTACCTATCCCTTTGCTGAAACCGTGTCAATCTCGCTCTACAGGTCTTGCCAGGCCGAATCGGCGAGATCCCTCGGCTTCGCTCGGGATGACAACAAGGGAAGTTGGCGGCTCATTTGAGGTCGTTTTCAAAAGCGATGGGTAGCCAGGTCAATGGTTAATGGCGGGCGCGTCGGCGTCTGTTTTCGGCTACAGGGCGCGGCGCATTTTGATACACCGGCCGGCGTAAATTCGCACATTTTACAAGGAGAACCGCCAAAATACCCTGAGCCGGTGGATCAAAAGGCGTATATTTTGGGTTTCGCAGTTTCAGGCTTTCTATGGCACGGTCCTGGCCCGTGTCGCCGACGAGATCGAAGGGGGCGCCCCCCCTTTTTGCTGTTCGAATACGACCACCAACCCACCGCTAGCTGAGGAGGCGATGACCGTGAAACCTATGAACCCTGCTCCCCGATTCGTGACGTTCGTGTCCCGTGCCTTGTTGCTGCTCTTCCTGGCAACCAGCCTGAGCGCTGCCACGGCCCTGGCTCAGGACGACCAGGCCTACAAAAAGGCCTACAACGCCGGCCTGGCCGCTTATAAGGCCAAGAACATTACCGAAGCGCGTGCGCAATGGGTCAAAGCGGCTGACCTGGCCAGGCAGGCAGGCGATAAAGACATCGCCAAGAAGTCCAACTACTACGTCGCCCAGCTCGACTACAAGCTCGGCCTGGGGGCCTACAAGAAGGACCAGTTCGAACAGGCCATCAAGCACTTCAAGGAAGGCACCGCGCGCTATCCCGAATACGTCAAGAACCTCTACGGCGAAGGGTTGGCGCTCAAGAAGCTCAACCGCACCGACGAGGCGCTGGCCAAGTTCCAGGAGACCATCGCCGCCGGCGACAAATACCGGGACCGCGAGACCGCCGGCGAAGCCAAGGAGCGCATCCGCGAGCATTTCTACCACCTCGCCTCCTCGGCGGTGAGCAAGCAGAACGCCTCGAAGAGCGACGCCGACCGTGCCCTGGGCGCCCTCACCTCCTCGAAAGAGTACCTCGAACCCGACGCCGACTACTACTACTACACCGCCGTCGCCTACAACATCAAGGGGGACTACGGGCAGTCCGTCTCGATGGCCGACCAGGCGCTGGGTCTGCACCGGGGCAGCAAGACCGACAAGGCCAAGATCTACTTCGTCAAG
Organism: Rhodothermales bacterium; assembly: GCA_041565995.1. Classification (GTDB taxonomy): domain Bacteria; phylum Bacteroidota; class Rhodothermia; order Rhodothermales; family JBFGTT01; genus JBFGTT01. The sequence goes on along the minus strand of JBFGTT010000039.1, from coordinate 8,855 downwards.
GGCGAGGCGCTCATGTACGCGGGCGACACGGCCGGTGCCAAGGCCGCCTTCCAGAACGCCGCCTACGGCAGCTATGCCGCCTCCGCCAGGCACTACCTCGACACGCTCTAAACAAAACCCAGCCCGGCGCTTTCAAGAAGCCTGCGGTCCTTTCGGACTGTGGGCTTTTTGATTCTCTGCTGTGGAAGCCTCATGCCTCTCCGCGCGCTGACCATCGACTTCTGGAACACGATGGTGGTGGCCCGCACCAACGGCGAGCAGCGGCAGCAACAGCGCCTCGACCACCTGCTCGGCGTGGCGCGGGCCTGCCGCCCCGATACGTCCGAGGCGGCCGTCCGCGTGGCGTTTGCCGAGGCCGCCCGGCGCTACGACGCCGCCTGGAAGCAGACGCACAGCACGCCGGGCGCCTCCGAGCTGGTGCGCTGCATCTGGGAGGCGCTGGCTCTCGACGTCGGCGCGGCGCAGCACGACGAGGCCGTGCGCGTCTTCGAGGAGGGGTTGCTCTTCGGGCCGCCCGACCTGGCCGAGGGGCTGGAGGAGGCGCTGGCCTGGGCTGCCCGGCACTTCCGCCTCGGCATCATCTCGGACACCATGTTCTCGCCCGGACGCGTCATCCGCCGCCTGCTCGAACGGCGCGGCCTGCTCGGCTACTTCGACGCCTTCGTCTTCTCGGACGAGACCGGCTTCTCCAAGCCTGACGTGCGCGCCTTCGAGCAGGCCGGCGCCACCCTCGGCGTGGGCGCTGCCGAGATCGTGCACATCGGCGACCTGCGCCGCACCGACGTGGCCGGGGCCCAAGGCGCCGGCGCGCGCGCCATCCTCTACACCGGCGTCCGTCACGACGACGACGACGTGCCTGCTCCGGACGCCGTGCTGCTGCACTGGCGCGCGCTGCCCGAGGTGCTGGCGCACCTGCCGTGAGCGCGTGCGGAGCGGGCGGGCGAAGCCACCCTTGCGAACCTGCACGGAGAACGAACGCATGCAACCTACCGCCATCGCCGCCTCGGCGCGCATCGGGGAGGGAACGACCCTCGGCCACTTCTGCGTCGTCGGCGAAAACGTGACCATCGGCGCGGGGTGCCAGATCGGGCATCACGTCGTGATCCACGAGGGCACCGTCATCGGCGAGGCCGTACGCATCGACGACCATGCGACCATCGGCAAGCAGCCCATGCGCGCGGCCAACAGCGCCGTCACCGCCGGCACGCGGCAGCCGCCGGCCCGCATCGGCCCCGGCTGCCTCCTCGGCGCCGGCGTGGTGCTCTACGCCGGCTGCACGCTGGGCGAAAAGGTGCTCGTGGCCGACGTCGCGACGATCCGCGAAGACGTGAGCGTGGGCGCCTTCACCATCGTCGGGCGCGGCGTGGCCATCGAGAACCGGTGCACCGTCGGGCGTTACTGCAAGCTGGAGACGAACGCCTACCTGGCGGCCTACTCGGTGCTCGAAGACCGCGTCTTCGTGGCGCCGGGCGTGCTCACGAGCAACGACAACTTTCTGGGACGCACCGAGGAGCGTTTCAAGCACTTCAAGGGCGTCACGGTGCGGCGGGGCGGGCGCCTGGGCGTGGGCGCGGTGGTGTTGCCCGGCAAGGCGGTAGGCCCGGACGCGGTGGTGGCCGCCGGCGCCCTGCTCACCCGCGACGCCGACGCCGAGGTGATCTACGCGGGGATCCCGGCGACGCCTTTCCGCACCGTCCCCGACGAGCAGAAGCTGGCCAACCAGGGCTGGGAGGATGTGTGATTGCGGAATGCGGAGTGCGGATTGGGGGTTGGGTAGTCTTCGGAACAAGTGTTGGTGGCCTTATTGATATCCGTTCTGGGAAATGCTTGTGCAAAAGCCGTGTCATCGCGACGACCGCAGGGAGGAGGGATCCCCAGCGATTCCATGTACGCCTGGTTTTACCGACGGGGATCCCTCACGTTCGTTCGGGATGACACGCGGGCAAGCTTGCACATCTTTTTCAGAGCGTTGATATCAGCCCGCTGCTCGGCAGCGAGCAATCGAGTTTGATGCGGGCTTCGTGCCCTTTGGGCGCCGGCTTATCCTGCCGACAAACTTCGAAAACATCAAGCTTGGCAGCGAGCTACCGAGCTTATCGCTTCGCGGGTAAAGCGTTCTTGCGCAGTCGCTGTCGTCGATGCGCGCATCATCGCATGGTGCCCCCCAGGTAGCAAACTTCACAAAGTTGCTCGACTACGTGCAATAAGTTGCGCTATGATCTCCGATGGGCTACCCCTCATACCTTCTCCAAGCACCGGAGGCTCGCCAGTGGGTGGATGTCTCACGGCGGTTGCGATGGCGTCCGGATCGCTGCCCACAAGCTGATTCCAGCCATTTTCCATCGATTCGACCCACTCGGTCTCCTCACGGAGTGTGATGCAGGGCACACTCAGCCATAGAGCTTCCTTCTGCAAACCGCCGCTGTCGGTCAGCACGCCGCGCGCGTTTCGGACCAGCGTGAGCATGGCGAGGTAGCTCGCCGGTTCCATCAACTCGACGTTGCCGGGCACGCCGAGGCCGCCGAGGCGGGCGCGGGTGCGGGGGTGCAGCGGCAACAGCACCGGCGCGCGGAGCCGGCCCAGCCCCTCGAAGATCCCCGCCAGGCGGGCCGGGTCGTCGGTGTTTTCGGCGCGGTGGACGGTGGCGAGGTAGTACTCCTGCGGCGCGTGCCCGGTCAGCGTTGCCAGCGGCGCGCGGGCGGCGGCGTGCCGGGCGAAATGGCGCGTGGCGTCGAGCATCACGTCGCCCGTCAGGTGCACGCCTTCGACGATGCCCTCCTTGCGCAGGTTCTCGACGGCGGTTTGCGTGGGGCAGCACAGCAGGGCGGCCAGTCGGTCGGCTACGACGCGGTTGATCTCTTCGGGCATCCGCCGGTTGAAGGAGCGCAGGCCGGCCTCGACGTGGGCCAGCGGCAGGTGCAGCTTGGCCGCCACCAGCGCGCCGGCCAGCGTGCTGTTCGTGTCGCCGTAGACGACGACCCAGTCGACCGGCGGCTGGTCGAGCAGGTAGGCTTCCAGCCGGGTCATCATGGCGCCCGTCTGCGCGGCGTGCGGGCCGGAGCCGACCTCCAGGTTGGCGGCGGGGGCCGGGATGCCGAGTTCGTCGAAGAACACCTGGTTCATCGTCGCGTCGTAGTGCTGGCCGGTGTGCACGAGCACCTCCTCGACGCCCGCCCGGGCCAGCGCCCGGCTCACCACGGCCGCCTTGACGAACTGCGGCCTCGCTCCGACGACGGTGCACACGCGCAACGGTCTACGCACAGGTTGTCGATTCAAGCACGTCCCTCCAGCAGGTCATCGAAGAGCGCCGCCAGGCGCCCGGTGAGCGCACGCCGGTCGTAGGCGCGCAGGGCGGCGGGGTCGGGCGCGTCGGGCGGACGGCCCTGTTGCAGGCGGGCGGCGTGGCGGGCGAGGAAGGCGCCGATGCCGGCGGCGTCCTCGTGGTCGAAGACGGCGCCGCCGCCGGTGGCGCGCAGGATGGCCGCCAGGTCGCCGTCGGGTGGCGCCAGCGCCAGCACCGGCGTGCCGACCGACAGGTACTCGAAGACCTTGGCCGGGACGACGCCCTCGTTGTTGACGACGCGCTGCACCGCCGCGATCAGCACGGTGGCCTCGCGCATGTGCCCGAGGGCCTCGGCGTGGGGCACGTAGGGCACCAGGCGGAGCACTTCGCCCAGCCCGGCGGCTCGAAAGGCATCCAGGATGGCGGCATCGACGTGCCCGACGAACCGGACTTCCAGGCGCGCGTGCCAGGCCGGGTCCGCCGTCGCCTGCCGGGCCAGGGCCTCGACGAGGCCGGGCGCCTGCTGCTGCGCCGAGAGCGTTCCTACGTGCGCGATGACGAAGCGATCCGACCGGATCGGCGGGAACGACGGCTCCTCGCCGGGCAGGTCGGCGGCGTCGTACCCGTTGGGCAGGGTTTCGTAGCGCCGGAGGTCGGCGTGGGCCTTGAGCAACCGCCCGAAGCCGTCGCTGACCGAGACGACGGCGTCGGCGGTGGAGAGCACGGCGCGTTCGAGCGCGGCGTCGAGGCGGCGGGCCGGCGTCGTGTGCGGCAACGTCTGATAATAGCTGACGTCGGTCCACGGATCGCGAAAATCGGCCACCCAGGGTACGTCGAAGCGGCGTCGGAGCGCGCGCCCGACCAGGTGCGTCGAGTGCGGCGGGCCGGAGGTCAGGATCACGTCGAAGGGTTGCGCGGCCAGCAGCTTTTTGGCGGTGTGGCGGGCGAAGGGCACCCAGCCGACGCGGGCGTCGGGCAGAAAGACGTTGGCGCGGATCCAGCGGGCCAGGCGTTGCTGCCAGCCCTGCTCGTGTTCGTCCTTGACGAAGGCCACCCCCACCGCCTCGTGCTTGGCCTTGCCTTGCAGGCGGGCGAAGAGCGCGTAGGGATCCCACGAGCGGGTCCGCACGACGCGCGCGGCGGCGGGGACCTCGTCGAGCAGCGTCGGGTCGAGGTCGGGATAGGCGGCGCGGTCGGGGCGCACCGTCAGCACCGTCGGCTGCCACCCGAAGTCCGGCAGGTACTTGACGAATTTGAGCGTGCGTTGCACGCCCGGCCCGCCTGAAGGCGGGAAGTAATAGCTGATGACGAGCACCCGCTTCATCGCTCGCTCGACGGCTCTGCTGCTTTCCGGACGGCTTCGACGGCGTAGTAGCGCGGCGTGATCCGGCGCAGGAGAGGCCGGAAACCGATCTGCCGCGACGGATTCGTCCACTTTTCGCGGCGGACGATCTGCCAGCCGGCCTTTTCCAGCAGCCAGTCGAACTGCCAGTCCTCGAACTCGTGGAAGTGCCGGTCCCACGGGTCGTTCGGGTTGCGGTACGCGGTGGCGAACCACAGGCGCAGCGGGATGGTGGCGAAGAGCCTGGGCGTCTCGATCTGCCGCAGCACGTTCAGCGGCGCGACGAGGTGCTCCAGGATCTCGAAGGCCGTCACCGCCTCGGCGTCGCGCCCGCGCACCACCTCCGGGGCCAGGTCGAGGTCGCCCTCGGTGTTTTGCACGGCGTAGCCCTCCTGCGCAAGGATCTGCGAGAGCGGGTTGGGCGCGCCCAGGTCGAGCAGGCGGGCCGGCGGCGGCAGCGTGGCGCGCAGGAACCGCAGCGTCCGCTCGTAGCGCCGCTGCCGGGCCGGGTTGAGCGCCGGGTCGAAGCTGCTCATGCCGTCGCCTCGGTTTTGCGTCGGCGCAGCCAGGCCGTCGCCAGCAGCGCCACGATAGCGCCGTAGACGAGCGCCGTCGAGACGCCGGCCACCCAGAGGCCCGTGCGGTAGCTCGTCGGTTCGAAGCGCATCACCACCTCGTGCGCGCCGGCGGGCACGGGCACGGCGCGCAGCAGGTAGTCGGCGCGGTAGATCGGGGCCGCCTCGCCGTCCACGAAGGCCTGCCAGCCGGCGGGATAGTAGATTTCGCTGACGACGAGCAGGCGCGGCGCGTCGGTCTCGACCTGCCAGGCGATCTCGCGCGGGCCGTAGCGCTGGAGCGTCACCGCCGCCGTGCTGCTCGAATCGAGGGGCGTCGTGGCGAAGTCGATGGGTTCGGGCAGGAGGGCGACCTGGTTGGGATCGAAGGTCTCGTCCTGGAGGCGTGCCCAGGTCTCTTCGGGCGTGGCGACCACCTCGGTTTGGCCCACGAAGAAGGCGCGGGGCACGGCGTCGGGATTTTCGAAGACGGAGAGGCCCGTCTGCTGGTCCTGGTAGACGAGGCGCGTGCCGGGCAAGGGGCTGCGGGCGACGACGTAGCGCGTGTTGAGCAGGTCGAGGCCGTTTTCGCTGAGGCGCCCCGTGGCCCGGTCGACGAGGAGGTGGTCGAGGTAATCCTGGAAGAGCCGGAGCTTGGCGCCGTGGTAGCCGCCGATGGATTCGTGGAAGAACGAGGGGCGGGCGTTGGTGGAGGGGTTGGCTTCGAGCGAGAGCACGCGGAAGCGGCCCATGCCGCCGGCTTCGTCGCGCCGCTGCAGGATGAAGTCGTCGAAGCCGTAGCGCGCGATCAGGCGCTCGGCGTCGCGGGCGGGTTGGAGCGCGTCTTCGTTGAGGTAGCGCCTTCCGACGCCGCCCAGGTCGATCACGACGAGCACGGCGAGGGCTGCCTGCATCGCCCAGCCGGGCAGCTTCTCTTTGCGATAGGCGGCCAGTGCCCCGGCGGCCAGCAGCAGGAAGAGGAGCGTCCGCACGGCGTCGGCGGTGAACTTTTTGGCGCGCTCGGCGGTCGTCTCGTCCAGGAAGCGTTGCGCCGCCTCTGCCACGCGGGGATCGTCGGGCGAGACGCCGGGGTTGCCCGAGACGATCTGCTGGACGAGCAGCTGGTACTCGTCGGGCCGCTCGAAATCGAAAAAGAGGCCCTTGCCCAGCAGGAGCACGACGACCAGGCCCAGCGCCGCCCCCGCCGCGACGTAGACCGAGGTGGTCTTGCGCGCCTCGTCCTCCCTGGAGGGCTCGCGCCGCGCGACGTAGAAAAGTCCCAGGCCGGCCAGCAGCGCCAGCGCGAGCGCCACCACGCTCAGCCACGTCTCGGGTACGCGGAAGGCGTCGAAGAGCGGGAAGACGTTGAACATGAGCCGGTTGAGCAGCGGGAAGTTTTCGCCGAGGGCGAAGGCGGTCATCAGCAGCGTACCCAGGCCCAGCGCCCAGACGGCGCCCCGGCGGTAGCGCCAGAGGGCCAGCGCCGCCAGCAGCAGCACGATGCCGCCCACGTAGTGCGGCCCCGCCGTGAAGGTCTTCGGCCCCCAGTACGTCGCGCCGCCGCCGCCGAAAGCGTCGGCGACGAGCAGCGTCACCAGTTCGCCGAGGCCCTGGCTCCAGGCCATCGCGTAGGACCAGTCGAGGCCGCCCTCGCCGCCGCCGGTGGTCGCGCCGCGAATGGTGTAGTCCTTGTATTCGAAGGTCGAGAGGTAGGGCTGCGCCACCATCAGCAGCGCCAGCGCCGCGCCGAGGGCCAGCCAGAGCGTCGCCGCGCCGAAGCCTTTGGCCTCCCGCTGGCGCACCGCGCCCACGCCCTCGACGATCCACCAGAGGCCCAGCAGGAACGCCACGTAGTAGGTGATCTGCACGTGCCCCGCCCGCAGGTGGACGGCCAGCGCCACGGCGAAGAGCAGCCCCGTCAGCAGGCCGGGCCGGCGCAGCGCGTAGACGAAGGCCAGCACCAGCCACGGCGCATAGCACAGCGCGACGAACTTGGTGTTGTGCCCGGTCACCAGGAGGATGGGCAGGTAGGTGGTCAGGCCGTAGGCGCAGGCTACCAGCACGCCGCTGAGGCGGTCTTTCGTCAGGAAAAAGACGAGCAGGTAGGCGCCCAGCAGCAAGAAAAGGAAGTGCGACACCGGCCAGGCAAACGCGCGCAGGCTATCCGGAAGCAGGTCGATCTGCGGAATCTTCTTGGGAAACGAGATCAGGTAGCCCGGCATGCCCGCGAAGACGTTCGTGTCCCAGAGCGCCTCCTGCCCCGTCGCCTCGCGGTAGGTGATCAGGGCCTCGGCCGTGGCCCGCCAGTTGACCGTGTCGCTGCCGACGAGCGACTTGCCGGAGAAGAGCGCCGGCGCGAAGAACCCGACGGTCACGAGCAGCAGCAGGGCCAGGCACAGGCCGTGCTGCGTTGCGCCGGGCAGCCGGTCCCACCAGGAAACCGCCGGCGGTCGCTTGGGCGGGGCGCCCGGCGCTTTGCCCTTTTTCGTCTTCTTTCGAGCCATGGACGCGGTTACGTGGGGACGTACGGACGGGTGGACTATGGGCGACGGCCCCCTCGTCTACCCGTCCATACCTTCGTACTTTACTCGATGACTTTGGGCACGCGGAAGTAGGCGTTGTCGGCGTCGGGGGCGTTGCGCAGGGCGTCTTCGCGGGCGATGCGCTGCTGCGGCACGTCGTCGCGGAAGACGTTGTAGACGTCGAGCACGTGCGACATGGGCGGCACGCCGGTGGTGTCGAGTTCGTTGAGTTTATCGACGTAGTCGAGCATCTGGCTCATCTGTTGGGCCAGGCGCTGTTCTTGGTCTTCGGAAAAACGCAGCCGCGCCAGGGCGGCGATGTAGCGGACTTCTTCGACCGAGATAGCCATCGTCTGCTGCGTTCGATCTGTGGGCGGGTGGGGAGGTCGGTGCGATGGGTGCATTCCCTTTTCGAAGAACGCCCTCTCTACGGCAGGGCCTCTCTGCTGTTCCTCTGTCGCAGCGCGCAGGCTCCCGGTGCAAGCCCCAAAGCCGGGCATGCATGGGATCGTGCCTTTGATCTGACGGCGGCGCCTGCTACCTTGACGCCCGGATTCTTCGCTAAAGTACAACAGGCATTCGGCATGAAACAGTGGCTGTGGATAGGCGCCGGGTTGGCGGCCCTGCTGCTCGGTGCTCCGGCGCAGGCGCAACAGCTTACCGGCGCGCTCAAGATTGGCGGGGCCGTCACGAACCTGTCGGGCAAGTCGGACGCGACGTTCGACCCGCGCGCCGGGTTGGCCGGCGGGGTGGCCCTGGGCTACGACTTCGGCAACGGCCTGCTCGTCCAGCCCGAGGTGCTCTACGTCGTCAAGGGCGCCTACGCCGACACGGAGGTCGATTTCTTCCCGGACGACGGGCAGGACGTGCTCGTGCCCATCCGCGCCCGCTTCGACCTGACCTACCTGGAGGTGCCGGTGCTGGCCGTCTATCGCTTCGCCGGGCGCGGCGGCATCCAGCCGAAGGTCCTCGCCGGCCCGTCGATTGCCTTCAAGCTCGACGCGCGCGTGCGCTTCCGCGCCCGGGGCGGCACCGGCCCCACGCAGACTGAAACGGACGACACCGTCGAGGACATCGATTACGGGGCGGTGGTGGGCGCCGGGGCCGAGTTCGTGGTGGGCAGCCAGCGCCTTTCGTTCGAGGCGCGCGCGCTG